>CAZSNV010000077.1:0-17347 GCA_964608035.1 uncultured Gemmatimonadaceae bacterium
GAGGAAGAACGGCCGCTTCTCGGGGAAGAACAGCGGAAACCGCGTCAGGTTGGTGCGCTGTTCGTCGACTTCCACCTGCGCGAAGTCGGTGTTGTACGTGAGGTCGAGCGTCAGGCTGGGCGTGACACCGTACTTCACGTCGGCGCCGAATTCACCGGTGCTCTTCATGTCGGGATCGACGCTGAAGTTGCGCGCCGATTGTCCCAATACGTACGGCGTTACCGTCGCGATCCGGCTGCTCGGCACCGCGATGCCCTGCAGCGTGCCGGCCCGCGATAGCCGGTACAGGTTGAACTGTCGCGGCACGAACGACCACAGTGCCTCCTCGTTATGCCGCCGGATGCTGCGCGCGAAGTTGAGCCCCCAGTCCTGCGTTGCGCCGGTACCATACCGTAGCGTCGAAAACGGGATCCGGAACTCCGCGTACCACCCGCTGGCGTCGATCGACGTCGCGACCTGCCAGGTGGCGTCCCAGTTGAGGTTGAACCCGCCCATCGATCCGGCCTGGGCACGGGTCTGTCCCTGCTGAAAGACGCCGCCGCCCTCGCCCTCCTTGACCACCTGCCCGTCGTACTCCACGCCGGCCGGCGTGGTGGCGAACACGAATCCGTTCTGGCGATCGAGATAGGTGTCGAGGATGAACGCGAAATAGTCGCTGTTGGAGAGGGTGACGTCGCGGATCTTCTCGCCCGGCACGATGCTGGATGCGTCGCGATCGAAGAGCCACGCGCCGACATAGAGCGCCTCGCCGTCGGTAAGCACGCGGACCTCGGTCCGCTCAGTGACCGGCTCGCCCTCGCGCAACTCGCGCTGCACGAAATCCGTGTACGCTTGCCCCGCCTTCCATGCGTCGTCGTCAAGCTTGCCGTCAATGACCGGTGCCTTCGCTATGGCCGTGGCCGTGCCGGTTCGTGGACCCGATGCGGCAGTGTTGGCGACGATCTGAGCCGGCGCGATTTCGCCCAGCAGGAAGACGGCGAGGCCGGCCGCGTGGAGCAGGCTTGATTTACGCACGTTTGACGATTGGAGTGGTAGCTACGGCCGCTCAACTTATCGCGCGTGCACAAGACGCTCCACCGCCCAATCGGTGTTGCAGTTCACAATAGGTTTTTTCCGTATTCGCGCTGATCCGCCCCGATTCGCCCCATCCGCGTTCCGGTCCGGTAGTACCGCGATCATCCCGGAGAGGCAGCAAGCGCTACGATCAAACGAATAAGAGAATCAACATCACGGAGGTCCAGGACCTCCGCCGGCCCATGCGAGTACCGTCCGGGCCACGACAATCCGATGTTGACCGGGCCCAGGGCCTGGATCGCCGAGCCGTCCGTGCTGCCGAACGTCGTCCCCACCTGGAGCGGAATCCCCCGCGCCCGCGCGGTACGGATGATCCGATCGCGCTCGGCCCTCGGCACCAGGCTTCCGTTATCGAGCCCGCGCAGCACTGCCCCGTTGCCTAACGGCACGAAGGCAAAGTGTGGAGACTCCTTCGGGGTGTCGCTGGTGACAAAGGTGTCGATGCTGTACACGCGCCGCAGGTTCACCCCATGCCGGTCACCGAAGAACCGCGCGCCGTTGAGTCCACCCTCCTCCTGCACGGACCAGACGAAGATGACCTTGTGGGTGAGAGAATCGGGATTGACGCGACGAATGGCAAACAACAGCGCCGTGCTCCCGGTGCGATCGTCGCTGGCCCGACCCGTGATCCGTGAGCCAAGCAGACGGTCCGCCCTCTTATAGGATGTCAGGCTCTGGCCAATGCGCGCGCCTCGCGCGACAAGCTGCGACGAGTCCATGCCGAACCACGCCGTCAGCGCGCCGGGCGACCTGGTGCGGCCGGAGTCCCGTGGTACAAAGACCCCTCGAAGCGGAGGCGCAGCCGCAGCGGATCCGACCGCATCGAAATGCAGCAGCGCCGGCGTCCCTTCCCACGACGGGATCACCGCCCCGCCGCGGGTTCGCAATGTCACGCGCCCATCGGCAAGGATCGACGCCACTTCGAAGCCCACTTCATCCATGTGGGCAATGAACGCCACGGAGTCGCGGTCGGGTCCCATGGCCACGATCACGTTGCCCATGGAATCGACAACCGCTCGCGACTTCGCCCACGCGGGGAGCGCGGCCAGCACTGCGGCGCGAACCGGAGCTTCGTGGCCGGCGACACCAGGCAGGTCGGCGAGCGACATCCATTGACGTTCGATTTCGCCTTCAGTTCCCGGGCGCCGGCTGAGCGCGCGCGACGTATCGATGCCGGGGCTGAGCCACGACACGGTGCGCGCCGCGCTGGCGCCGGCGGCGTCCATTACCTGGGTGAGAAGCTCCTGAACATCCTTCGATTCAATGGATTCGACCATGCTGCGCGCATAACGAACGCGCGGAGTGATCAGGCGCGCGCTGTCTGCTCGCGACGCACCGGGAACCCCACCGCCCCTCCCCCCACCGCGCCCACCACGGCCGGCCGGTGTCGGGAGGCGTTCATCGATGCCGTCGCCCACGAGCGCCAGCATCTGCACGCGGCCGAGTCCAGCGAGGAGCCGGTTCAATCCCAGCCAGCCGTAGCTGCGTTGCGCGCTGATCACGAAGTACGTCTCGCCGCTGCCGACCTGACCCGACGTCGCGGCCGCAACAATTGCCGCGCAACCGGCGCGGGAGCCGGCCGCTGGACCGGCCACAAAGCTCTCGTACGTCCACGCCGGCCGATCAATCGCCAGCGGATCGAGCAGAGACACTCCCGCCCGCCCCACCTCGGCGGCCGATGAGGCACCAACATCGATCCAGAGGTCGTCCATGGTCGCGGCGAGGGTGTCGGCGCGATGCTGCTGCGCGAAGTGCCCGTTCGCGACGGCGACAACACCTGGGACTCTTCCACCACTCGTTGCGATCGCGACGCGCTGGGCCTCGTGGAATTGATCCCAAAGCGGATGCGCCGGCGTGCCAGTTCTTCGCACGCGCAGGTATCCATCGCTGGTGATCTGGCTGACGACGTACGAAGGAAAGTCGAGTCCACACCCGACGACGCGCCGAGGAGCTCCACTGCCAATTCGTTTGACCAGGTTTCCGAACCGGTCCACCGACCATGATGAGCCTAAGGAGCGCGCGAGAGACGCGGCCGTTTGGTCCTCCGATCCAGGCGGCGCTACTAACCGCACCCACTCCGCCGTCGTTCGGAGCGGCATCGAGTCGTTGGCCGGCGTCTGGGCGAGCAAGTTGCCGCCGAGCAGAGAAGCGATCGCTATCCGGAGAATCATGGCTATGTCGGTGACCGAGAGGGGTCGAGGATGCCTCCCGCGTCTGTCAGGCACAAGCAGCCCATCGCGGCAAACCATCACCGCCGGCCTTGACTCGTGGCCTGAATTCGATATAATACAGCCATGAATCAATCGGATGGCGCGGGGGCGAGCGGGGACTTAACGCTCAGCTTGCTAGAAGCGGCTCAGGCGGTGGAAGCTCGCATTGAAGCTTCGCTTAGCCCACTCGGCCTCTCCCTGGCAAAGCTGAAAGTGCTCGGCATCCTGGTCGGGTCGAACAGCCCTCTCACCCTCGGTGTGCTGGCTCAGAGGCTCGCCTGCGTCCGATCGAACGTCACGCAACTCGTAGATCGGCTGGAAGCCGATGGACTGGTGCGCCGCGAGGCAGATCCAGAAGACAGAAGAAGCATCATGGCTGTAATAACTGATTCAGGAAGGGACAGGGAACGCGCCGGGTCACTCGCACAAACTCAGGTGCAAGACACAATTTCCCAAGTGCTTACAGGCTTTGACTCGGCGCATATCGAGAGGGCTCTGAGCGCTCTGAGGTAACCGGATCCTTTCTTACGGATTGATGTTACATAGCTGTAGTGTATAGCAATAGACAGTAAACTGATGGAATAACTAGGAGGAGAGAAAGATGACCACAGCAACGATGAACACCGCAGAGATCCAGATCCCCGTGACGGAGACCTGGTCGCTGGATCCATCGCACACACAGGTCGGCTTTGCCGTCAAGCACCTCATGATCGCGAACGTCAAAGGGCGCTTTACGGACGTGAAGGGATTCGTTCGTCTCGATCCCGCCACGATGAAGCCGGAAGTCACCGTGTCGATCGGCGCGGCAAGCCTGACGACTGGGGATGACAAGCGGGATGCGCACCTTCGTTCACCGGACTTCCTGCACGTTGAGGAGCACCCGGTCATTCAATTCCGCAGTCGTCGGATCGAGGGCAATGTCGAAACGAAATTCGCGCTCCACGGAGACCTGCTCATTCGAGGTGTCACCCGACCGGTGACGCTCTACGTGATCAATGAAGGGCGAGCCACCGACCCATGGGGCAGCGAGCGCGCCGGCTACACGGCCACCGCGAAGATCAATCGCAAGGACTTCGGCCTGGAATGGAACGTCGCCCTCGAGGCCGGGGGTGTGCTGGTGGGAGACGAGGTGCGGATCACGATCGAGACTGAACTGGTGAAGGGCTAGGAAACAGGAAACAGGAAACAGGAAACAGGGGAGGATTCGAAACGGTTAGACCAAAACCGCTTCATTTCCTCCCCTGCCTCTACCTCGCGTCTCCCGTCTCCTGTTCAACGCACCGTCGCTGCCGCGGAGTCGCTGCCGGCGATTGTAAAACGCAGCCGCGCCGCGATACCGCCGGCGGCGTCGAGACGTTCAGCTGCGTCGCCGGAGACGTGTTCCACCGTCGCGCCCTCGTCGAACGCGCGCCGGATCGCGCTGACCGCTTCATCCGCATGCTTGTCCACGAACGTCGACGTGATATAGAGCTCGTGCACCTGGCCATTGAGGAGTGCGCGGTCGATATCCTGCACGCCAACAGCGCCCGTGCCGCCGTTCGCCGTGGCCTCAACAACCTGCTCGACACGCTTGAGATCCTCAGCGCGGCGAAGGCGTGATGCGTGTTCACGCGCCGCTTGCGCGAGTGCGGCCTCGTGGTCGTGCACATCGATGGGCACGACGGCAGCTCTTTCCGAGAAGCGTTTGTCGAGGCGCCCATGGAGTGCGGCCGACACAACATCAATGCCGCCAATCAGCACCCAGGCGTCCTCACCGGCCAATTGCTCGATCCTCGTGGCCGCTGCGGCGAGCATGAGATCGGTGGCCTTTCGCAGCTCACGCTGCGCGGCTTCGGCGCCTGGGCGACCTCGCGTCCCAGAGCTGAATCCCTGCGGCGCAGGACGACTCATATGGTACGGCTGATCGACTTTCGCTTCGCGTTCGATGGACTCCTCGAGCGCAATGGTCCGATCGACGTACCGATGGATACTCACGCGAGTGCTGTCGGCCACTACGACGAGTACCGGTCGCGCTTCCTTCAGCACGCGGATAAATGGAGCGAGATTCGCTCCCAGTGACCATGTCGCAACCGTCTGCACCGGCACCGGAACAACGCCGGCATGATGAACCTCATCCGCGGTGAATAGTCCCATCCAGCCGGGCGCATCTTCACCTGATTTGTACGCGTCAACTTCCTGCAATGCGAGCTCGCGTGCCGCCTTGAAAGACTCGCGTTCTGTATGCGTCGGCTCGTGGAGCGATTGCTCAATAGTGTCGAGCGCGTTCCGTAACTCCGTGCGCCATTGTCCGCGCGCCGCCACGTCGGCGGTGTCTCCGTTGACATAGATGCTGAGTACGGTCTTGTCCCGCAGGCGCAGCTCCAGGTTCATCAGTTCCGCGTGGCTCAACATGTGCGATCCTCCACTGAGCGTCACGAGCCTTGGCTCCACGAGCCTTGGCTCCTCGAGTTCACACTCTGATATACCACGCGGAATGCGGAAGGAGCTGGTTCTTGAGTGCTTCTGCTCGTACTACTTCGTGCTGAGGCCGGTGACAGGCCCAAAACGTCGCAAGGCCCAAACGTCGCAGGGCCCAAACGTCGCAGGGCCCAAACGTCGCAGGGCCCAAACTTCGCAGGACCCAAACATCGCAGGGCCCAAACATCGCAGGGCCCAAACATCTCACACCGCGACGGCGGAGCGTGGTTTCGCGCTTAGCGTCCGCGGATCTTCACGCGGATCGTCCTCAGGATGCGTTCCTCGAGGACGCCGTTCGACGCGCAGGCAACCGCGGACCTGGAGACGCCTTCGGTCGACTCGGCGCCGGCCAGTATGGTCAGGCGCAGCCTCGACGTATTCGGGCCGGTGGCATCGACGAGCGCGGCGATCGCCATCATGACCCGGAACGCATCGGCGTTAGGCCCGGTCATCCCGGATCCGCAATCGAGGTACGTCGAGAGCGGGGAACCGGCGAGCGAGCGGAGCTTGACGAACCGTCCGTTGACCAGGTAGCCCCGTGCCGAGTCGGCCATCGGTGTCGGGATCTTCAGCTCGAAGAAAACCTGGCGCGCGGCAAAGAACACCGCGCCCGCGGACGCGGGCAGGGTAACGTCGACACTCCCGGAGTCGAGCGACATCGGCGCCGGGTACCCAGGCAAGCGGACAGCCGTCGGCCGTTGCGCGCCCACGCTGGAAGCAGCGAGGAACAACACGCAACCGATGAGCTGGGACCGAACGCTGCTTGTCATCCTCCGCTGCTGAAATAATGTCCGCCTATCGCACGGCGCCTTTCGGGCCGCGATACAACCACTGCGTTTCGTACTCCCTGGTGAGTGGCGCGTTGGTAAGCATGGCGCGGACCATTTCCACCGGCATGGCTCCACCACGCAGCACCCCATCGTGGAAGGCTTTGTTCGTCATCCGTCCCGGGCCAACGAGCTCCTGATGCAGTGACCTGAACTGCAAGCCACCCATCATGTATGCCAGCTGATACAACGGCGGATACGTGCCGAGGAAGCTGCGACGCACTTCCGCCTCGGCGTTGGCGCGTTCATGGCCGACGCGATCCACGAGGTAGTCGATCGACTGCTGCGGCGTCATGGTGCCGAGGTGGAAACCTAACGAGAAGATGATGCGCGCGCTGCGGTGCATGCGCCAGAAGAGGGCGCCGACGCGATCTTCTGGAGTGGCGTTGAAGCCCTGGTCCCAAAGGAGCATTTCCCAGTACAGCGCCCAGCCCTCGGTCCAGAACGGCGTGCCGAAGGCGGCGCGGCGATGCGCCTGGTACCGCGAATTCATGAAGCCCTGGAGATGATGACCGGGAATGAGCTCATGGTGAACCGTCGCGTGCGACAGATGCGGGCTGTTGCCCCGCATGCTCATGAGCTTTTCCTCGTGGGTCATCCCGTCAGTGGGATACGAGACCTGGATGACCTCGCCGCCAAGGAAAAACGGGCTGACGCGCTGGCGTTCCGGCGACATCATCTCGATGCGCCAGATGTCGCGCGCGAGCGGCGGCACGGTGATGAGGTCACGCTTGTCGAGAAAGTCGATCGCCTCGAATGCCAATCGCCGGATGAGTTCAGGCTGTTCGCCTGGCGACACGTACTTCTCCTTCACCTTGTCGAGCGCGGCTTTCCAATTATCGCCGAACCCGAGCTCCTTTGCGGCCTTCTTCATCTCGGCTTCGCTCCAGGCGAACTCGATCTCGGCGATCTTCACGAGGTCTTCCGGATCGTAGGCGATCATCTCGTCGCGGAGGTCGGCGATGATCGCATCCCGGCCGATCGGGTCGCCGATGATGGGATCGGGCTGTCCCGTCCGGAAGCCGAGGATCCGTTCGCGCAGTGTCTTGTAGTACGCGGTCATCAGCGAGTCGGCGCGCCGGTACGGATCGCGGGCCCACCAGGTGAAGAGCGGATCGTACCCGGAATAGAAGTCGTACCAGCTCTTCAGGTCGCCCTTGAGTGAATTCAGCAACTCGGCCGACCGATGCGCGACGACCTTATTGAGCTTGAGCGGTGCAATTTCCCCGTTTTGTTGGGGCTTGGGGCCTGGGGCCTGGGGCCTGGAAGTATCCGAAGCCTGAAGGCCGGCGATGACGGCTTTCGATACGTCTTCGAGCTTCTTGGTGAGACCGACCAGTGTCAGCGCAGCCTTTTGCGGATCGATCGTTTCCATCCTGCGCCGGGAATCGACGAGGGTGAAGATGTCCTTGCCGAACGGGAGCGCGGGCGCCGATTCCATCCACATCTTGTCTTCGCGATCGAGCAGTCCCAGGGAGTGTCGCAGCGAATGGTTCATCAGGACATAGTCCATACGGCCCTGCTGGCTGAGCTTGTCGAAGTCGAGCTCGCGTAGCCGGGATTGCCAGCCTCGATAGAATTCACGAAAGCGTTCGCGCCGTGTGGGGGCGTAGTCGACGGTCCAGCGGCGGCCGAGCGCGTTTTCATCGGCGGTGAAGCGCGTGACCACGTCGCGCAGTTCGCTTTCGGTTCCCCGGGGAGCCAGAAGGGGCGACAGGGGCGGCACATACTGGGCTCCGTCGACACCAGTCTGCAGCACCATGTTCTGGGCGGCGATCGGGGATGACAGCAGGAGAAGAAAAGCGGCGAAGCGGATGTGCGGCATTTGGAGCCTCGTATAGAGGGAACTGTTCCACAGAACTCTGTGCTAGTGTTACGAGTCAGGCCAGTATCAGAAGGCGGATGTGGGATGTGGGATGTGAGATAAACTGCAACTCGATCTACGCTGGTTGGTTGGCACCGCCACGATTCACTATTCACGATTCACCTGTTGAGGTCTGCATCTTGGAAAAAGCAACATTAGGAGGCGGATGCTTCTGGTGCCTCGAAGCAGTTTATCAGGAGCTGGATGGGGTGAAATCGATCGTCTCCGGCTATGCGGGCGGTCACGTTCCCAATCCTTCATATGAAGCGGTGAGCACGGGGACGACTGGACACGCCGAAGTGGTGCAGCTCGAGTTCGATCCGGCGAAGGTGACGTACCGTGAAATCGTCGAGGTCTTCTTTGCCATTCACGACCCGACGACGCGCGACGCCCAGGGGAATGATCATGGTCCGCAGTATCGTTCCGCGATCTTCTGGCACGATGAGTCGCAGCGCGAGACGGCGCGTCAGGTGATCGCCAGCCTCACCGCGGAGCGCGCCTTTAACGATCCGATCGTGACCGAAGTGACGAAACTCGACCGCTTCTATCCGGCCGAGTCGTACCATCAGGACTATTTTCGGCGCAACCCGGCGCAGCCTTACTGCTCGTTCGTGATCTCACCCAAGCTGGCGAAGTTCAGGAAACGATTCGCGTCAAAGCAAGCGCGAGGTCATTGACCCGGGCGTCGCGCGCTCAGGCACCAAGTATCGCCACGCAATGAGCCATGCGACTCAGCAGCATGGTGTCAATCGCCCCCGGATCGTCGGCGTTCCCGCCAGCGCACCGTCGTCGCGCTCGCGGCAATGCCAATCACGGCGCCTGCCACCACGTCGCTCGCCCAGTGCTCTTGCACGTAGATCCGTTGCAGACCGACGAGCGTTGCCAGGCCATATGCAACCGTCGTGACCCACGGCTGCCTGGTCTTCATCGAAATGCCGGCTGCGAGCGACATGACGGTCAGAGTGTGCCCTGACGGGAACGCGTTCCACTCGTGTTCGATGCGAAACGGCGAAAACCTTGCCGACTGGCCGGTGTCGTCAGGCCGGTGACGTCCGATGGCAGGCCTGAGAAGCAGCCCGACTCCAGTGGCCATCGCGTAGCCGAGACCGATGTCCATGATGGAGGCTGAAAGCGCGCGGTTGTCGAATAGGAGGGGGATGACCATGCCGGCCGCCAGCATGGGGAGGATGTGGCGCGGGTTTGCGGTCATGCCGATCGGCACCGCGATCCGGTCGAGCGATGCCGACTGATGCCGCAGGGCGAACGCGTTGATCCGCTCGTCCAGTGGTACCGTGACAGCCATCGTCAGGGCGCCGGTTATCCAGAAATTGCGGTTCCGGGGTGCAATGGCCTGGGCACTGCCGACCGCAGGCGCGGCGATGCATAGCAGCCATACTGCCGATACGACGAGACGACGAGGCATCGCAGCATGGTAAAGAAGAAACCTGACAGCCCGGTGACAAAGACCAAGGCTGGCCACGTCTGCCGCTGCCGCCGGCGCGGATGCCTCGGCTGTCACAGGAGTCACGCCATGCGTGTTCCTCAAGCGTACTCAAACGAGGCACGCCGCATGGGAACGCGAATGCAGGTCCCGGCACACGTACAGGTGTTCGCCAGCGTCATCGCCATCCTCGCTTATGCGCCAAGGAGTGTCCCCGCCCAGGCTGCCGACACGACGGCGACCATCGCTGGTGAGATCGTCGATGCCGTGTCCGGCCGGCCCGTGTCCCAGGCGGAGGTCAGCCTCCGCGGCAGCGCGCTGCGCGTCTCGACCGATCTGAAGGGGAGTTTTGTGCTCAGGCGGATCGCACCGGGACGTCACTCCCTGGAAGTGCGACGCATCGGCTTCGAGTCTCTGCTCGAGGAGAACATCGTCGTCACGGCGGGTGGCACCGCGAGCCTGAGGCTCTCCATGCAGCCGGCGGCGTTCCGTCTCGCCGACGTGACGGTCGTGCCAGGATCCTTCTCGTTTCTCGAGGCCGGCCCGGTGAGCCGGCAGACGAGGTCACGGGCCCAGATCGAGGAGGCGCCATTTGGCGAGGATCTTTTTCGCGCGCTCACCCGGTCACCGGGACTGGCGTCAGGTGACTACGGCGCCGGCTTTGCGATCCGGGGCGGGCGACACGACGAGACACTCTTCCTGCTCGACGGGCTGGAACTCTACGAGCCGTTTCACCTCAAGGATTTTGATGGGGGCGCCCTGAGCGTCATCGATGTCGAGGCAATCGACGGCGTTGAGTTGCTCACCGGCGGCTTCCCGGCCCACTATGGCGACCGGCGCAGCGGCGTCATGAACATCTCGTCGAGGACACCGAGGGAAGACGGCACGCATCTGAGCATCGGGGCGAGCTTCACGAACGTTCACGCGCTTGCCGAGGGTACGTTCGCCGACCGCAGAGGCTCGTGGCTGCTCTCCGGCCGGAACGGATTCGTCGACCTGGCGCTTCGCCTCATCAACAAGAAGGAAACGCAGGCGCCCCGATACCACGACGTGTTCGGGAGGATGACCTGGAAGCTCCATCCAAGACACACCCTGGCGTTCAACGTCCTGCACGCCGCCGACCAGTACCGCTTCGGCATTGATGGTCCGTCATCGGCATCAAGCAGGACTACAGCTTCCAGCCATCGAACCGGATGATCCTTGACTGGGGGTACGACCTGCGCTCCCTGGATGCCAACTTCGACTGGGAGAACCGGGTCACACAGAACCCCGACGACCCGACACCGGACACGACCGGGTTCTATCCGCGCGTGACTCGCAAGCAGGCGAGGACCAAGGGGCGAACGATCGGCGCCTATGTCAGCAATCGTATTCTCCTCTTCAATCCCCTCACGCTCGAGCTCGGGCTCCGGTACGACGGCGCCGACTACAGCCACGACAGCGACTGGAGCCCGAGGCTCCATGCGCTCGTCACTCTGTCGCCGAGCAATGCCCTGCGGGCGGGTTGGGGCCATTACCGCCAACGGCAGGGTATCGCCGACGAAAACGCGTTCGATCGGCTGAACCGGTACTTCCCATCGGAACTATCGAAGCAGTGGACTGTCGGTTTCGAGCATCGTTATGCGGATGGCGGGTCGTTCCGCGCCGAAGCCTACCATAAGACCGGCACCCGGCTGCGTCCCATCCTCCGGAACTGGAAGAGCGGACTCAACGTGTTCCGGAATCGTCGGAGGACCGGATTCTCGTGTACCCTGACTCATCGACGTCGAAGGGGATGGAGCTGTATCACGAGCGCAGCATCGGGCGCCGCGTCAACCTGCGCGCGGGGTACGCGCTGGCACGCGTGACGGAGCATGTCAGTCGCATCGATCACGTCAACGACCCCCTCAAGCCGCCCTTCGACTCAACACACCCGGGGCCCACGGATCAGCGACACGCCTTCAACATGGACCTGAGCTACCGCCTGTCCGGCACCTGGACGCTCACCAGCGCGTTCACGTATCACTCCGGCTGGCCGTTCACCGATGAAATCGGTGTTCCGGTCCGGCGGCGAAATGGAACGATGGACCTCGCGATCAGGCCCGACACGCTCTATGCCGGTCGACTCCCGGCGTATCAGCGGATCGACCTGCGCGTGACACGGCGGAAGCAGACGCCGACGGGGGAGTTTCGTTTCTTCTTCGAGGTCATCAACTTGGCGAACCACGAGAACGTGCTGGGCTACGACGTGTTCCGGGTCCGCGACGCCGGCGGCGCCTACAGTATCGTGCGCGATCCAGAGGCGTGGTTCTCGATTCTCCCGTCGCTTGGAATCAGCTGGAGCCGGCGTTTCTGACCGAGACGCGCTTCTCCGGCGTCCTCACCCGATCGCCCGCCCATCCGGGTCCGTGCGTGCCGCGCCTTCGGAAATGTCATTTTCGCGTCAGGTTCGCGCGGCTACCTTGCGGGCTTGGGAGCCGATATTGGAACCGCAGCCGAGCTTACGCGCTCGCGCATTTTCCCGCGTAAGCTCGGTCGCCGCGCGCCTCGTTGACCCAATGCGAATCCTGCTCGTGGAAGACGACGCCGAGCTCGCGTCTGTGCTCGACGCCGGTCTGTCGGAGCTTGACCACCGCATCGATCTCGCGGCGTCGCATTCGGAGGGCCTTCGATGCGTGGGCGGCGCGACCTTTGACGTGATAGTCCTCGACGTCATGCTGCCCGGTGGATCGGGCTTCGACCTGTGCCGCGAGATTCGACGTCGTAACATCAAGACGCCGGTCCTCATGCTCACGGCGCGCGACGCCGTCGACGACCGCGTCACGGGCCTCGAGTCAGGCGCCGACGACTATCTCGTGAAGCCGTTCGCGTTCCGGGAGCTGGTGGCGCGACTGCGGGCGCTGGGACGCCGCTCGAACCATTTTGAGCATGAAGTCATCCGCATCGCGGATCTGGAGGTGAATCTGGGCGCGCATGCGGTGCGCCGTGGTGACATACCCATCATTCTCACGGCCAAGGAGTTCGCCCTGCTGGAGTTCCTTGTGAAGCACCGCGGTCAGGTCGTGGACCGTGCTGCGATCTCGGCATATGTCTGGGATGACAACCACGATCCGTTCACCAACGTGCTCGAGGTTCTCGTGCGGCGCCTGCGTCGCAAGATCGACGATCCCTTCGCCCGAAAACTGATCCATACCATACGCGGTGCCGGTTACAGGTTCGACGAGTAGGTCTCCATGCCTGAGTCTGCATCCCCAACCACTCTGCCACAGCTCGCCAGGCTCCGGCGCCGCCTAACGCTGTGGTACGTCGCCACGTCGGTCGTGATTCTCGCGTTGCTCGGTGGCAGCGTGCTCTGGGTCGTCCGGTCGCCTCGCGAAGGGGAACGCCACGCATCGTTGCGTGAAGCCGTCGCGGCGGAAGCGCGCCGGCAAGTCTCCACCGGCACAGGCGCCGGCGCGTCGAACGCGGAACCTGACGAGACTGCCCCTCGTGCTGCGGTGCGCGTCCTCACCGCCGATGGACGTCCGACCCGTCCGGGGGACTCGGACTCTCTCGATCCGTGGATTCGCGAAGCGGTGATTCAGGCGGCCCGTGACGGTCGCGCCGAGGTGGAGCACAATAGTCCGCGCAACGAACCACTCTTCCTGTACGCCGAGCGATTCACGTCGTCAGGTGGCGAGCCGCGGGTTGCGGTGGCCGTTGCCGACGACGAGGAACTGGAGGACCGCTACGGCACAGCCATCGCTGCCTTCGGCGTCGCCTCGCTATTCGCTGTGCTGATCATCGCGGCCGGAGGGTGGATCCTCGTGAGGGTATCGACCACGCCGATCGAGGCATCGATCGGGCAGATGCGCCGGTTCGTTGCCGACGCCGCGCACGAACTGCGAACGCCGCTCACCGTGCTGCGGAGTCGCGCCGAGGTGGCGCTTCAGCAGCCGCGAGAGCCTGCTGCGTACGCGGAGACGTTGCGCGGCATCGAGTCGGACGCGCGCCGGCTCGCCGGGATCGTCGACGACCTGTTCATTCTCGCGCGGGCGGACGCGGGGGAGCGGCCCCGCGCGCACGACCGAATTGCGCTCGACGACACTGTCGTGGACGCGGCGAACGCTGCCAGGATTGTCGCCGAGCAAAAAGGGGTAACGGTGGTATTGAAAGAGTACGAGGAAGCGTGGGTCCTTGGTGATGCCAAGCTGCTGCGCCAGCTCGTGATGATCCTGCTCGACAACGCGGTGAAGTTCACGCCGCCCGGTGGATCGGTGTCGCTGCAGGTACGCTCAATCGGCTCGCGCGCAGTCATCACGGTGGAGGACAGCGGAGTCGGTATCGCCCGGGAGCACCTGCCACACGTCTTCAACCGCTTCTATCGCGCGGACCCCGCGCGACAATCCGTCGCGACAGCGGCCGACGGGCCGAGTGGTGCCGGACTCGGACTGTCCATAGCTCGCTGGATCGCAGATGTTCACGGCGCCGAGATCGCTGTCGAGTCCGAGCCGGAGAAAGGCACTCGCATGACCGTGCGGTTCCCGCAGCGGCCGCGTGGTGAGCGTCGTGACGGGTAACAGCGCTCGTCATCGAGCCGTCAGGTCGACGGTCTACGTTACGATTGTCCGGTTCATGAGGCCGTCCGATGTCGACAAGAAATCTCTTCGCGGTTGCCGCAGTCGCCCTCGCTGCCACAGGCGGTTACCTCCTCGGCCGTGAGCGCGGCGAAGGCCCGGAGGATGAAGCCGAGGAAGCACCGGGTGCAGCGGGCGTAGCTGCTGCGCAAATCAGCGACGATTCGGCACGAGTGCTTGCGCTCGCTCAGGTGCCGGGCGGCAAGATCGCTGACGGTGGACTCGAGACCGAGGACGGAAAGCTCCTCTATTCGTTCGACATCGCTGTCCCGGGGAAGGAGGGCTTCGAGGAGATCCACATCGACGCGATCACGGGGGTTGTCCTCGGCCACGAACACGAGACCGATGAGTCCGAAGCGGCGGAGAAGGCAAAAGACGCAGGAAAAGGCAAGAAAGGACCATAAGCGCGACGGCAAGCCATTCCGCGCGACCTGACTCGCCCTGCAACGTTGTCCATAGTCAAAATCACCCAGATGGAGAACACGATGCGTATCAATGCCACCGTGCCGCTCGCGCTTTCGTTCCTCGCCGCTGCACCGATGGCACCGGTGTTCACCCAGGCAACGCCGACCTATCACGTCGCGCGCAAGGTCAGCATCGGCGGCGACGGCGGGTTTGACTACATCACCGCGGATCCGGCCGGCAAGCGAGTCTTTCTCACGCACTCCACGCAGGTCGTGGTCTACGACCTGGCGAAGGACATGATCGCGGGCTCCATCCCCAATACGAAAGGCGTCCACGGCGTGGCGCTGGCGCCGGATCTCAATCGAGGGTTCACGTCCAATGGTGGCGACTCGTCAGTCACCATCTTCAACTACACGACACTCGAGGTGATCAAGACGCTGCCGATCCACGCGATAAACCCGGATCCAATCACGTATGACTCAGTAACCAAGCGCGTGTTCACCTGGAACCACGGAACGCACGACGCGACCGTCATCGATGCCGTGAAAGGCGAGTTGATCGGCTCGATTCCCAACATGGGCGTGCCGGAGACTGCGGTCACCGATGGGAAAGGCACGCTCTGGGTGAATCTCGAGGACACGCACGAAGTCGTGAAGATTGATACCCGGAGCATGAAGGAAGTCGGTCGCTTTTCGATTTCTCCCTGCGAAATCCCCACCGGCATGGCGATCGATCGCGCGAACCGCATTCTCTTCTCCGCATGTCGCAGTGGCCATCTCGGGATCATCGACGCCGACAAGGGCGCCCTGATCACGACCGTGCCGATCTGCATCGGGACGGACGCCGCCGCATTTGATCCGCAGACGAAACTGGCGTTCGCGTCGTGCAGCGACGGGAACGCCACGGTCGTTCAACAGGTCAGTCGCACCGAGTACAAGGTCGTGCAGACGATCACGACCCAGCGTGGGTCGCGCACGATGGCGCTCGATCCTACCACACATAAGATCTACCAGGCGGCAGTCGAATATGGCCCGACCCCGGCGCCGGCAACACCGGGAGGTCGGGCCGGGCGCGCTCCGATCCTGCCGGGATCGTTCTCGCTACTGATTATCGAGCGGTAGCGCTCGTGGCGTCGGCCACGGTCATCGAGCGGGACCGGTCGGTTGCGGTCGACGCTGACCAAGTTGTGAACCGCGCCTAGGTTTCCCCGATGTGGTTTCCACTCGTCGCCGGCCTGCTGCAAGGGGTCGCGGTCCCGGATACGCTGACGCTCGATCGCGCGATCGGGGTGGCGGTGCGCTCGCGCGGCCAGGTCGTATCCGCGCGGAGTGCCGTCGATCGCGCCAGGGCCGACGCCCGGCGGTTCAGCGCGATCCCGAACCCTCTGCTGCAATACGAGGCGTCTGAGACCGCCGCGCAAAGTCTCCAGCTCACGCAACCGCTGTCGTGGCTTCCTGGCGCCGGAAGCGCGAGATCAGCCGGTACGTTCGCGGTACGCAGCGCTGCGGCCGACTCCGTGAGGTCGATGGCCGAATTGGCGCGTAACGTACGCGTTTCGTTGTACACAACCGTTGCCGCCGATGAAACGCTCCGCCTTGTCCGCGAGCACGCAGGAGCGGCCGACACGCTGCTCCAACTCGCCGAACGCAGAGCCGCGCTTGGTGACATTTCCGACCTCGAGCGTGATCAGGTGGCCCAGGAAGCGGCGACCATCCACCTCCTTGAACAGCGGGCCGTTGCCGATGCCCGTGTCGCCCGGCTCGAACTGGGTCGCGCGTTAGGCAGCGCGGTCCCGCGGACGGTCGTCGTCGCGGCGCGGCTGGACGACCGGCTTCCGTACGGCAATGGCCAGTCCGACTGGACGCCGACCACGCCAGAGGGAGTCGGGGACGTCCCGCTGGTGGCCGTGGCCGTCCACGACTCGGCGGCTGCCGCAAATCGCTTCGCGGTCGCCCGCTGGCGGCAACTGCCGCTTCCCGCGTTGCTGGGCAAATGGGAATGGGGCGGCGGTCCCGGGGCGCCGCGCAACACCATCGTGGGCTTTTCGATGCCGCTTCCACTCTGGCAGTTCGGCCAGCATGACGTGGCGCTGGCGCGTGCTGAAGCCGCCGAGCGCAGCGGAGCGGCACTGGAAGCCCGGCTGGAGGGTGTGAGGCAATTGGACGAAGGGCGCGTGCGGCTGGAGGAGTCGGGTGCGCGCGCGGGGGATGCGCGCGAGCAGCTGTTTCCGACCGCGCGTCGCCTTCGGGCGGGCGCGGTGCGGCTGTTCGAGGCGGGGCGGACGGGCATCCTGCCGGTGTTCGAAGCGTTCCGCCGCGAACGGGAGGCGACGCTGCTGATGGTGCAGGAGATGCTGGCGTATCAGATCGCGCGTGCGGAGCTGGCCGCGTTACTGGGGAGAGAACCATGAACGAAGGTCTGTCTGGTGGCGAGGGCTCGTCTTGTTGACCGCGCTTTCAGGGTGTGGTGGTGAC
>CAZSNV010000078.1:0-17295 GCA_964608035.1 uncultured Gemmatimonadaceae bacterium
GGCAGCGGCGCGTGATACCTCCAACCGGATTGTGCCGAAGCAGTCGGCTCGCATTCCTGTCACCGTCCTGTACCTGAAGTTCGCGCAACCGCTCAAGCCCGCCACCACCTACCGGGTTACAGCGGACAGCTTGAGGAGCATCACCGGCGCAACACGAACGTCGTCGCGCGTGTTCACGACGCCGCGGCCGGCAGCGAGACCCGATACGGGAAGGACGCGTCCCCCCCCGACACTGGACGCACGACGCGATGAGTGACGCCAGGCGAACGCTGCCCGCGGTCGGTGCGCTACTGGCCATGCCTGACGTGCAGACGCTCGCCGAGCGCGCGCCGCGGTCGCTGGTCACCGACGCTGTTCGCGCGGCCGTCGAGCGGGCGCGCCAGGATCCCGCCGCGGCTCCGGCAGATGATGACGGCTGGTTCATCATGATCCGCGACGAACTCTCCCAACGTGAGCAATCCTCGCTGCGGCCGGTCTTCAATGCCACGGGGGTCGTGCTGCACACGAACCTCGGCCGCGCCCCGTTGGCGCGCGTCGCGGTCGATGCGATCGCGCGGACGGCAGCGGGTGCCTCGAATCTCGAGTACGATCTCTCCACTGGTGAACGCGGATCTCGTTATGCGCATTGCGCCGCGCTGCTCTGCGAGCTGACGGGAGCCGAGGACGCGCTGGTGGTGAACAACGGAGCGGCGGCGCTCGTCCTCGCGCTCAACACGCTTGCCGACGGTATGGAGTCGATCGTGTCGCGCGGCGAACTGATCGAAATCGGCGGCAGCTTCCGCGTGCCCGAGATCATGGCCAAGAGCGGAAGCATCCTCCGCGAAGTCGGCACGACCAACCGCACGTACCCCGACGATTATCGGCGCGCGATCGGGGATCGTACCGGCGCCATCGTGAAAGTGCACCGCAGCAATTTCGAGGTACGCGGGTTCGTGGCGGAGGCGTCGCTGCGCGACCTGGCGTCTATAGCACGTGAGGCCAGACTGCCGGTGGTGATGGATCTTGGGAGCGGCCTGTTGCTGTCGCTCGAGGCGCACGGCTTGCGAGGTGAGCCCACGATCGGCGACGCCGTTCGTGACGGCGCCACGCTGGTGGTCATGAGTGGCGATAAGCTCCTGGGCGGTCCGCAAGCAGGAATTCTCGTCGGCACTCGTGAGGCAGTCGCCGCCTGCCGCGTCAATCCGCTGACCCGTGCCCTGCGCGTGGACAAGCTCACGCTGGCGGCGCTCGAGGCAACGCTGTCGCTCTACCGGGATCCGGAGCGCGCGGTGCGCGAGATCCCGGTATTGGCCATGGTGAGCGCGTCGCCCGAATCCATTCATAGGCGCGCGACTGCTGTCGCGGCCCAGCTGCGTGGCGCCGGCGTGGCCTGCGACGTGGTCGCCAGCGAAGCGGCGGTCGGCGGCGGCGCGTTCCCCACTGCGCGGCTGGCCTCGACAGCCATCGCGATCACCGGTAAGGCGGTCGAGCTTGAACAGAAGCTCCGATCGTCGAGGGAGGCCGTGATCGGACGGATCGTCGATGACCGGCTGCTGCTCGACGTGCGGTCGATCCTCGCCGACCAGGATCAGCCCTTCACCGCAGCCGTCGTCGGTGCCCTGAGCGGATGACCGACCTTCGCCGGGCCGCGTTCCTGGATCGCGACGGCACACTCATCGAGGATGCGAGTTATCTCGCCGACGCTGATCGGGTTCGACTCCTTCCCGGCGCGCTGGACGCGGTGCGGGCGTTGAACGATCGAGGCATTCTGACAGTGGTGATTACGAACCAGTCGGGTATCGCCCAGGGGCTGCTCACCGAAGCGCAGTATGAAGCAACTCGCGATCGCCTTGACCATCTCATGAAGTCCGGCGGCGCGCGGATCGATGCCATGTTTCATTGTCCGCACTATCCAGTGGTGAGCGGCCCCTGCGAATGCCGGAAGCCGGGGACCCTGCTCTATCGCCGCGCCGCCGAACGATTCGGGATCGACCTGTCGGGATCGTTGTACGTGGGCGATCGCGATCGCGACATCGCACCGGGTATTGCCTTCGGTGGTTTTGCAAGACTGGTGCCCTCGGGCAGTACGCCCGACAGCGACCTCGATTCCGCGCGCGAGCGTGGCCTTCTGGCGATTACGCTCGGCGATGCTGTCGAGGCGTATCTGAGGCAAGTCAAATGAAACCGCGCGTCATGTCGCGTCCACGTGCCATCGGCTAGTTTCATTTCATGACGCGTGTGGCCGTGCTCGCCTCAGGGAGCGGAACGAACCTCCAGGCGATCCTCGACCACCAGTCGCACCTTGGCGCGACGGCATCGGCGCAGGTGATTCTGGTTGCCAGCGATCAAGAGGACGCCGGCGCATTGGTCCGAGGCAAGGTCGCGGGCGTAACGTCGCTGGCGCTGGACCGAACGGCTCGCACGACTGGCCTCGCCGCCATCCTGGCCTCGCATCGCGTGGAGCTGCTCGTGTTGGCGGGCTACCTCAGACTCGTTCCATCGGACGTCGTGGCGCATTTCCGGGGCCGGATGCTGAACGTTCACCCGGCGCTCCTGCCGGCGTTTGGTGGTTCGGGGATGTTCGGCCATCGGGTGCACGAGGCAGTCCTCGCGCGCGGCCAGCGCCTAACGGGACCGACGGTCCACTTCGTGGAGGAGCGGTACGACGAAGGTCCCATCATTGCGCAGTGGCCGGTTCCCGTGCTTCCCGGCGATACACCGGACGTGCTGGCGCAGCGCGTTCTCGGAGTCGAACATGTGCTTTACCCGCGCGTCGTCGAAGCCGTAGCCGCTGGGCGCATCCGGCTCGACGCTGACAATCGCGTCGTGTCAGGAACAGAAACGCATGCGCCGCATTTCGCTCCATCAATGGATGTTTCGTCCGTTGCCGATTATCTCGACAGGGTCCTCGGGATGTCGCCACGATGATGTTCCCTCTGCGCTTTGCGCTCAGCGCTCAACGCTGCCCTTTGCTAAATGCCCACTGCCCTTCTTTCGGTTTTTGACAAGTCCGGCGTCACAGACTTCGCCAGAGAACTCGTCGCTCTTGGATGGGACCTGGTATCCACCGGCGGGACCGCGCGCGCATTGCGCGACGCTGGGCTGCAGGTCCGCGATGTCGAGTCCCTGACTTCCTTTCCGGAGATGCTCGACGGCCGGGTGAAGACGTTGCACCCGGCGGTGCACGGGGGCCTGCTGGCGCGGCGCGATCTGCCCGAACACATGGCGGCCATCGCTGCGCACGGCATTGGAACGATCGACCTCGTCGCCGTCAACCTGTATCCGTTCCGCGAGACAGCAGCTCGCGCGACCGCCAAATTCGACGACGTAGTCGAGCAGATCGACATCGGTGGACCATCGATGCTGCGGTCCGGAGCAAAGAATCACGCCGCCGTCTGGACCATCGTGGATCCCGGCGACTACGGTCACGTTCTCAGCGCCTTGCGCGATGCCAACGACGGGGTCGAACTCCGCCGGCGTCTGGCGGAGAAGGTCTTCGCCCACACCGCCGGCTACGACGCGGCAATCGCCGGATGGCTTGCCGCGCAACGAGGCGAACGGTTCCCGGAAGACATCACGCTCCACGCGCGACGTTCACAGCCGCTGCGCTATGGCGAGAACCCTGAACAAGCCGCGGCGTTCTACTCCGAAGACGGCAACAGCGGTATCTCTGCGCTCAAGCAACGCGGCGGCAAGGAACTCTCGTTCAACAACCTTCTCGACCTGGAAGGAGCGCTGCTGGCCACCGAGCCGTTCGCCGCCGAAGCGTGCTGCGCCATTGTGAAGCACACGACGCCGTGCGGCATCGCCGTGGGCACCGATGCGCGGGGCGCTTACGCCAAGGCGCTCGCCTGCGACCCCGTCTCTGCGTTCGGCTCCGTCATCGCGTTCACGGTTCCAGTGGACAGCGTGGCCGCCGAGGCGATCTCGTCTCTCTTTGTCGAGTGCATCGTGGCGCCCTCATTCGACGAGGAAGCGATCGAGATCCTTGGAAGGAAGAAGAACCTGCGCGTTCTCGAGGGCGCCGCGATGTGGGGCCGCGACGCGCTCGACGTGAAGCGCGTGCGCGGCGGCTTCCTTGTCCAGGAGCGCACGCCCCCGCTCACCGACCAGTCGTCGTGGAGGGTTGTGACTGACCGTGCTCCAACTGACGCCGAGCGCGAGAACCTGTACTTCGCCTGGCGAGCCGTGGCCAGTGTGAAATCGAACGCGATCGTGCTCACGCGCGATCAGGCGACGATTGGGATTGGCGCGGGACAGATGTCACGCGTCGACGCCGCGTTCATGGCGGTGCACAAGGCACACGCTGCCGGCCATGACACGAAGGGCTCCGCCCTTGGCTCGGATGCCTTCTTCCCGTTTCGCGATGGCATCGAGCAAGCCGCCGAGGCGGGCGTTACCGCAATCATCCAGCCTGGCGGGTCAGTGCGCGATCAGGAGGTTATCGCCGCAGCCAATGAGCGGGGGATGACGATGGTTTTTACGGGGAGGAGGCTGTTCAGACACTAAACAGCTGCGTACTGATTGCTGCTTGCTGCTGCTGCTGCTGCTGCGTGCTGGTGCTGGTGCTGGCACCTAAAGGTCGGTAGACGGCAAGCCGGGCTTGCAGGGGGCACCAGCCCCAGCAAGCTGCAGCAGCGGCAGCAAGTAGCAATCAGCACGCAGCCCTTAGTCCCACGCAGCCCCTGTTCCGCCTACCAGTGTGCCCCGCGCCCCCCCATTTTTCGAGCGCTTCAGGCAACGGCCACTTCGTTGCCTCGTGACCAACTGACGACCCCCGCCACAACGAAATGTCCGCGCCCCCGACGACCGATCTCGACTACCGCCCGTCATACCGAGCGGCGACGATCGCGTCCGCTCTGGTGCTGGTCCTGTACATCATCACGCTCGGTCCTTCGACTGCCATGTGGGATACGAGCGAGTACATCGCGGCCGCGTACGTCGTCGGCCTGCCGCACCCGCCTGGGAATCCGTTTTTCGTCCTGATTGGTCGCGTGTTCTCCATCCTGCCCGGCGCCAATCCGGCGTTCTGGGTGAACATGCTGGCCGCGGTGTGCGCTTCGGTTTCGGCTGGATTCTGGTTCCTGATCACAGAGCGCGTCCTCGTCAGCTGGCTGCCCGATCGCCGGCAGCGCGTCCTTGGCGGTGCGCTGGCGGCACTGATTGGTGCGACCGCATTCACGGTCTGGAGCCAGGCAGTCGTGAACGAAAAGGTGTATACCGTTTCGCTCGTCGGCGTCGCGATCATCTCCTGGCTGACCGTGCGCTGGTGCGATGATCCGGACGGCCCGAAGGCGGACAAGATCCTCATCCTCATCGCCTACCTCCTCGGGCTCGGCTACGCGAACCATATGGCCGGCTTCGTGGCGGGGCCGGCAGTGGCGATCGCGGTACTCGTCAGGCGGCCGGCTACGCTGCTCCGCTGGCGCCTGCTGCTCGCTTGCGTCGGTACGCTGATGATCGGCATGACGCCGTTCGCGACGCAGCCGATCCGCGCCGCGTACTTCCCGCCCATCAACGAGGGCGAGCCCACCGGGTGCCGGACCGAATTCAACTGGGACTGCACCTTCAGCGCCCAGACCTGGGAGGCCTTCAAGTACAACTTCAACCGGGAACAATACGGCAAGCCGTCAACGGCCGAGCGGCAGGCGCCGCTTGGCGCACAGATCGGGATGTGGTGGCTGTATTTCCGCTGGCAATGGCTGCGCGACGCCTACCTCGAGCAGCAGACGATGCAGTCCATCCTGGCCGCGCTGTTCCTCGTGCTTGGCATGTTCGGCGGATGGGTCCATTACCAGCGAGACCGACGAAGTTTCTGGTATTTCGGGCCTCTCATGGCCACGCTTACGCTTGTGCTCATCTACTACCTGAACTTCCGGTACGGGCACTCGCAGGCGCCGTCGTTAGGCGAGACGGTGGACCGCGAAGTCCGCGACCGGGACTACTTCTACCTGTGGAGCTTCTCGGCGTGGAGCGTGTGGGCCGCGCTCGGGCTGGTGTTCGTGTGGGAATCGATCGCGGCCATGGTGGGCACGCAGCCAGTGAAGCTCGGCAAGCAGACGCTGAATCTCCCCACGAAGCGAAGCTGGGCCATCGCGGCACCGGTGCTGGCGATAGCGCTCATCCCACTGTTCGCGAACTGGGCGCCGGCGTCGCGTCGTGGGGACACGAGCACGCGCGACTTCGCGCATGACCTGCTCAACTCCGTCGAACCATACGGGATCCTGGTGACGGTCGGTGACAACGACACGTTCCCGCTCTGGTACGCGCAGGAAGTGGAGGGAATTCGCAAGGATGTGGTGATCGCCAACACGTCGCTGCTGAACACCGACTGGTACGTGCGGCAAGTCATCCGGTCGCCCATTCGGGAGTACGACCCGGCGAAGGGCCCGGCCATCTACCGTGACAAGCAGTGGACCAAGCCGACCACGCCGGCACTCCGCCTGACGCTGGACGAAGCCGACGCGATTCCGCTGGCGCAGGAGAATCGCGACACGGTGCTGTTCCAGGCGGGGAAGATCCGGGCAGTGATTCCGCCGAGGGTGTTCACCAAGGCCGATTACGCCGTCCTGCTGATGATAAAGGACAACCCCGATCGGCCGATCTACTTTGCGCGGACTTCGGGCGGCTACGGGCACGAGCTCGGGTTCGGGCCGTATCTCGTTATGCAGGGGCTGGCGCGGAAGCTCCTGCCCGAGGTTCCGACGCCATCACCGGACATCGCGCTGATTCCGGGCGAGGGGTGGGTCGACCTGCCGCGATCGAAGGTGTTGTGGAACGATGTGTTCGAGGGGCCGCAGGCGTTGATCAAGAAGGGTGGTTGGCCCGATCGCGCGTCGGTCGGGATCCCGGCACTTTACGTCAACACCGGTCTCATTCTCGCCGAGGCGCTCGAGAACGCCGGAGACCGCGCGGGCGCTACCGCCGTGATGCAGCGGACGGAGGGGATCGCGCGCGCGACGCGGATCGACGAATTCTTCAGCTTCATCAACCAGCGCGGCGCGGTTCCGATTCCCCTCAGCGGCGACACGGCGCCGAGATTGCCCGTTCCGTCAAGTCTGCCGCCGGGGAAGAGGGATACAGGTGGGGCCTGATCCAGGTCGCCCGGTTGGTTTCGGTGAGGGTGCGTTCAGGAAGTGGATGGGAGATGGGAGATGGGAGATAAACTGCGAGAGCCTGATTCCACGGAATTGATTGGATGTGGAGCGTGCTCCGATCAATGACCCGATCTGATCGAGTTGCAGCTTATCTCCCATCTCCCATCTCCCATCTCCCATCCACCTTCGAAAAGACCCTGGACCATCTTGACGGCGCTCAAAGGCTGTGGAACCGGCCTTTCTGAACCGGCCTTTCTAATGTTTTGCCAAAAGCGTCCGTTGGCGTGACGTGACCACCACGGCGTCGTCGAGCGTGAGCGACCCAGCCTGATCAGAGGTTTGGTTAACCCACGCTCACACATGATCTCCCGCCGCACTGACCTTTCCGGCGTCCTGCGCGAAAACAGCGATCAGTTGTTCGCGCCGGAGACCCGGGTAGTTGAGGCCCTCATCAATGCGATGGAGGCGAAGAGCCCCTTCCTGAGGGGCCATTCGCATCGAGTCGCCGCGATCGCGGCCACGCTCGCGGCCGAACTCGAGCTGCCGGACGAAGAGGTCGAGCTCATCCGGCTCGCGGGCCAGCTGCACGACATCGGGAAGATCGGCGTGCGCGAGGCGGTGCTCGACAAGCCCGAACAGCTCACGGCGGCTGAGTTCGCGCATGTGCAGCAGCACGTCTCGATCGGCCTGAACATCCTGGCGCCACTGCCGCAGCTCGCGCGGATCCGGGACTGCATCGCGCATCATCACGAGCGCATCGACGGCAGCGGCTACCCCGGCGGCCTTTCCGGTGATGCCGTTTCGCTGGGCGGACGCATCCTCGGCGCTGCCGACGCGCTGGACGCGTGCACGTCGCCACGCGCGTATCGCGATGCCATGGCGCTCGACGAGGCGACGGCGTGGCTCCGTTCGTTAGGTCCGCGCGGCATCTGCCCGACCGTCCTGCCCGCCCTCGAGCGGATCGTGAACAAGGGACAGGTCCTGGTGTTCATCAACGACCACTGATCATAGGGCGCACAATACATATGGCCTGAGCCGACGACGGTGGGGATGCGCTCAGGAAGTGGATGTGGGATGTGAGATGTGGGATAAACTGCGAGCGCCTGATTCCGCGGAATTGATTGGATGTGAAAAGCGTTCCAATCGATGACCCGATCTGATCGAGGTGCGGTTTATCTCACATCCCACATCCGCCTTCGAAAAGATCCTGGACCATATTGACGGCGCTCAAAGACTGTGGAACCGGCCTTTCCGCGTTGCATCCTGCCACTGCCTCCGGCGATCTTTCGCGCTGGGAGGGCTAGTCCTAATTGGTAAGGCAGCGGTCTTGAAAACCGCCGCGCAGAAATGCGCTTACAGGTTCGAGTCCTGTGCCCTCCGCTTTGCTGGTCAATGAACCAGAGGGCCGTCGCCGAGGACTCAGTCGAACCCCTCCAGGATGCGGTCAAACTTGAGCCGTGGCCAGCTGTCCCTGCGGGCGCCGGCGCTTCCAATAAGCGTCCAGCGAGCCTGCATCGCTGAAGCAATTGAGTCGAGTTGCGTTATATAGTATCCAGTACTATACTTCTTCATGGCCGACGCGCAGCAATTCCTTGAATTCGTCGCGCTGGCTGCGTTTGATCGGCAAGCCAAAGGGTTGCTCGACGATGGCGACTTACAAGACTTGGAACAAAGACTGATCGACAATCCGCTTGCGGGCGCGATGGTCGCGGGAACCGGTGGCATTAGGAAGCTGCGCGTATCTGCGCGCGGCAAGGGGACGCGGGGTGGAGCACGCGTGATCTACTACCTGCGGTCGGCTCGAGGGCGAGTGTACCTGATTTCGGTCTACGCGAAGAACGTCAAAGAAGATGTGACAGCCGACGAGAAGAAGTATTTTCGGAGCCTGACAGCGATTCTCGACAACGAGGGTTAGGAGTATGAAGAGCAAGCAGCGGCAGAAAAAGAGCGAGGTTCGGGCCGCCGATTTGATTCGTGAAGGTCTCGAGGAGGCGGTTGCTTTCGTGCGCGGAGAGCAAACAGGCGCTCGCGTTCATCGCGTTCCAATCACGGCGCGGCGCGCGATGGCATCACCCCCCCCAACGCTCGAGCGGTCCCAGATCATCGACCTGCGAACGAAGCTGGGAGTGTCTCAGACGGTGTTTGCGAACGCACTCAATGTGAGTCCTGAAACCGTCCGCGCCTGGGAACAGGGAAGGAACACGCCAGGCGGACCAGCGCTTCGGCTCCTCGAGATCGCGGAGACGCGCCCAGCCGTGATCCTGGAGAAGGTCGCCGCAAAGCGAATGTTCGTCGGGGCGTCCATGTTGAACTCCTCGGGCGAGAAGTCACGAAAGCGCCTCGCTGCCAGGCGAAACCCGGGAGCAACAAAGCGTATGGTCGCGGCGACGAAATCGACTAAGGGGACACGGAAGAAATGAGGAGCGGCGTTTCTGGCCATCCAATCAACGAGTCGCGCTGGCGTTGACCACAAGGCTGACAACATCACGACGTAGCAGGACCGAACGCGATCGAATCCGTCCCGTCGACAGCAGGATCGGCTGGCAGGAGAATCGAACCTGACGCAGCGCCGTCGAACGACTGATTTTCCGGCCAGAGGTGTCCTCGGTAACCATCTCACCGGGCGCAGCGAACCTCTACCCGCCACGCCAAACCTTCAGTCGCACCCGATCGCCGGGTCGGAGGACTACATTCGCGCGCTCAGGCGGACGCGCCAACGAGTCCTGCGCCGCCGACAATGAGGGCACAGAGACAATCGCCAGCGCAAAAAGCGACACGCGAATTCGCACTTGGAGACGGGTCAAGCGGCCTTTCAAACAGAGGGTGAAACAGGTCAGCGGTCTTCAACAGAAGAAGGTGAAGGGCTCAATTCCGCGATCGGACGCCAACGTCCCGGAAGGGCTTGTGCAGCCTTTCCGACGATTCGTTCGATTTCGTGTCGTTGAGCGACTTCAGACGGGCACCGCGTCCAACAACTCCCCGTCCTTTAGCGGTTTGACCGCTCCGGCGTCGGGTGGCATACCTCGCGCGGATCCGTGTCCGCCCGTCTCACCAAGGGGTCCGCAGACGAGGGGCCAACCGACCGCGGATATCTTAGAGCTTTCCATAACAGTCCGCGAGGGTGGAAAATGGATGAGTCGCGTGAACGGGAACGATTCGAACGCCGCCCAGCCAACACGGGCGCTCAATCGCTGCACGAAGACACTACGTCGCTTTGGGCGCCGGCTGCGCGTTGAATCACGCGGAACGCATTCAGCCATCGTGATGCGGATTGCGTCGCAGCAGGTTGGTCGGAATCACCGCAGTCGGCCACCTTGAGTCATCGACGGCGACATATCAAAACCTTCGTTGTTGACGTGGGCTATCGCCAGCTTCGAGAAGCCTTTACGGAGCTGAGATGCACGCTACGCCCTCCGGCGTGCCATCACCACCCATCTTTAGGGTGACAGACTCCTGCCGGCGGCGCTGATTGTCGGCAGCAACTCGCAATCGTCATGCGTCGATTTGCGCCGTTCTGCGCTGAAATGGTTGGCGTCCACGGCCGCGGTCGTTGAACTTGTGCACGTGACCGGAACCGCCGCCGACAGTGCCATCGATCTCGACGCCGCGCTGGTGCGGCTCGGTTACTCGGCGTTTCGGCCGGGGCAGCGTGAGGCCGTTGAAACCATCCTCGCGCAACGCCGCTTGCTACTGGTCGCGCCGACAGGCGGCGGCAAGAGCCTGATCTACCAGCTCCCCGCGGTCGTCCTGGGCGGCACCACGCTGGTGATTTCACCGCTCATCTCGCTTATGCACGACCAGGTGTCTGCGCTCACCGCACGTGGCGTGTCGGCCACGTTTCTCGCGGCCACGCTGAGCGGCGATGAGGTGCGGCGCCGGATGTCCGCCTTGGCGCGGGGCGCATTCGCGATCGCTTACGTCGCACCCGAACGGCTCGCCTTCCCGGGCTTCCGCGGCCTGGCGCGGGACCTGGATTGCCCTCTCGTGGCAATCGACGAAGCGCACTGCATTTCCGAGTGGGGTCACGATTTCCGTCCGGAGTACCTGCAACTGGGCGATCTGGTGGCCGACTTGACCGAGTCGCGCGTGCTGGCGTGCACGGCGACAGCGACGCCCGTGGTTCGCGACGAGATCATCGAGCGACTCGGCTTGCCGGCCGACACGCCGCAGCTCGTGCACGGTTTCGCGCGCCCTAACCTGGGACTCCGCGTCCATGACACCCGCACCGCAGCCGAGTGTGTGAGCGTGGTTGACGCCGCGCTTCGCGAGGCCGTCGGTCTGCCGGGGAGCGCGCGCGGCGCGGCGATCGTCTATGCACCCACGCGCAAGCAGACCGAGGAGGAACACGCGCGGCTGGCGCGCGCTGGATGGCGTAGCGCCGCCTATCACGCGGGACTTGGTGGCGCGGCGCGCGAGCTCGCGGGGCAGTCGTTCCGCGACGGTGAGCTGGAAGTCATCGTGGCGACCAACGCATTCGGAATGGGAATCGACCGCGCCGACGTCCGCGCGGTGATCCATCTCGCACCGCCGGGGTCGATCGAGGCGTACTACCAGGAGGTCGGTCGCGCCGGGCGGGACGGATTGGACGCGCTCGGTGTGCTCTGTACGAGTCCGTCCGACCTCCCGTTGCGACGGCGCCTCCTCGAGCTGCCTAACGAAGGCGTTCGGCCCGACCCGGCGCGCGTGCAGCACAAGTGGTCGATGTTCCTGGAGCTCATGCGCTGGGCCGAGGGCGGCACATGCCGTCACGACGCGATCCTGCGCTACTTCGGGGACGAGGCGGAGGCGCTGGCCGGTTGCGGGCGGTGCGACAACTGCGCGGCGCTCGACGAACCCGGCGAGGTGGACGCGGCGGAAACGGCGATCACAGTGCGGAAGGCTTTGAGCGCCGTGGCCCGCACCCACCGGCGGTTTGGGCTGCAGGCGGCGGTGAAGCTACTTGCCGGCGCGGCCGACCCGCGGCTCGAACGGTCCGGACTCGCGACGACAAAGACGTTTGGCGCGCTGGCTGGGAAGAACGAGGAGTGGTTGCTCGCGCTGCTGCGCCGCTGCGTGACCGCGGGGTGGATCGACTTCACGACGGACGAGCGGCCCGTGGTACTTCTCACTCCAGCGGGCAAAGCCGTGCTGTTTGCCCAGGGGCCGGTCCGTTTCCTACTTCCGCCCGAATATGCCGAACGCGCGCGGGCGCGGGCGTCCGCGGCCGGGTCTCGGAAACGTCGTCAAGTGGTCGTGTCGACCAACCCCGAAGACTCGGCCCTGTTCGAGGCCCTTCGCGCGCGCCGTCTGGAACTTGCTCGCGCCGAAGGAATGCCGCCCTACGTGGTCGCGAGCGACCGTACGCTGCGTGAATTGGCTGAAGTCAGGCCCGCATCGATCGCGCAACTGCAGGAGATCTACGGCATCGGAGCGACGAAGGCGGCCCGGTATGGGGAGGCGTTCCTGGACGTAGTTCGGACGTCACGTCGCTAGCCGCGCCCATTGACGAATCGCCCGGAAGGACGGAGGATTTGGGGCACAAACTCACCAATTCCCCGATCCAGAACTCCATGAGAACCAAAGTCACAGCGCTCGTCCTCGCCCTCGCTCTCGCCGCGTGCGCCAGTCCCCCACCGCCTCCACCAGCACCCGATCTCGCCGCCGCCGAGCAGGCAATCCGGGCGAAGGATGCCATGTGGGTCGCAGCTGCTGCTGCGCGTGACGCCGCAGGCGAAGCAGCTATGTTCGCGGACGATGGTATGGCGTTCCGCGACATGGCCGAACCCCTTGCAGGGCCCGCCGCCTATCAGGCGTACGCGACCAGGTTTTACGCCGACAACCCGAAGTCCGTGAGCTCCTGGACGACGCGATCAGTTGTGGTTGCGCCTTCCGGCGACTTCGCGGTGCAGACAGGGACCTACACCGAGACCGGCGCCGGCCCCAGGGGAGACAAGGAGAACCGGGGCAATTTCGTGACGGTGTGGAAGAAGGTCGGCGACGAATGGAAGGTCGCGGTCGACATCGGTCAGCCGATTCCGCCTCCGGCCAAGCCATAGACATTGAAGGCGGGTGAGGTGGCTCAGGCCACTTCACCCGCCCCTCTGCACTTCCTGACGTCGCAAAGGAAATAGCGTTAGGCAGCCGAGTCTCTCGCGAATCGGCGGTCAGGTGATCTGCTTGAGGAGCACGTTGACCAGCAGATAGATGCGGGCGCGCTCGATCAAGCCGCCGGCGACATCGTAGGTCACGCAAAGCGGAACATCGACGTCGCGACCGGTGGCTGGCACTCCGGCGAACACACCCGTGTGACGGCCCACGACGCGTGCCTCGAGCACTCCCTGCCCGTCGCCGAATATCGCATTGTTTCGGACCGCGCGCGCGTCCAGTGCGCCATGGTAGAAACCCGCGAGGTGTTTCGCGATGGCATCGCGGCCGCGAATCTCCTCACCGGTGGGTTGCATCGTGAAGACGGCATTCTCCGCGACGTAGCGCGGATCATGATCCTGCCAGTATGCCTCGAGCACTTTTCGCGTCTCTTCGATCGACATCACGTCCTCCAAAGGGGTGATACTGAATCGCGGCCAGGATCAACTGCTACCGATCTGTTGGAGACGGCGGCGCCAGGTCCCTCGTCTCCACCGCACGCTCGGCGATCGCATCGATCCGCTTGTCCTGGTTATTCCTGAGCGCGCGCAGGCTTCGCCGGGTTCTTCGATACGCTGCGTGCACGAACACCCGCGTACAATCCAGCTCATTCGCAACCTTTGATTCGTCGCCGCCGGCGCGTTCCAGTTCTGCCGTCGCCCGCGACAGCGTCGCCGTCGCCATGAACAAATCCATGGCCGCATTCGCCAGCCGTTCCTGTACGTACTGACGGTCGACGATCTTCTTGCCGTGTCGCCGCAGCGCGCGCTCCACCGCGCGCCCAAGGTCGTACGTCTGCTCGGCCACCAACTCGGCCTCGTCCTTCAACGCCTCATGGACTCGCTTGAAGTCCGGCCGGTCGATCGTACTCTTTGCCCGGCCCGCGAGGTAACTGCCGATCGCGCCTAGCGAGTGAAGGGGATCCTGAATCGCCTTGCCAATCTCCTTCAAGCGTTCACCGGGTTGTTGCAGACCCATCAGGGCAACGAGCGCGCGCAGGATCTCGTTCGTCCCCTCGAAGATCAGCATGATCCGCGAGTCGCGAACCGCCTGCTCGTAGGGGAACTCCTTCGAGTAGCCGATGCCGCCCGCGATCTGCAGCGCCTCGTGGGTCGCGCGATACCCCATCTCCGACGCGAACACCTTGCAGGACGCGGTTTCGAGTGAGTAATCCACGCCGCCGCGATCGACCATCCCGGCCGTGAGCATGACTGCGGCTTCAGTCGCGTAACAGTCGGCGGCGACCAGAGCGATCTTCCGTCGGATCATCTCGAACGACGCGATGGGCCGGCCGAACTGTTCCCGCTGCGCTGCGTACGCGATCGCTTCGTTCATGATGCGGCGCGTGCCGCGCGCCGATCCCGCCGACAGTCCAAGCCGCCCTGAGTTCAACACCTCGAGCGCGATGCGGAATCCGTGTCCTACCTCGCCGAGCCTGTTGTCTATCGGGACGCGGACGTTCTCGAAGAACACGGCACGGGTATCGGACGCCTTGATCCCCATCTTCTCTTCCAGCTTGCCGAGCCTGACGCCTTCGCTCGCCGCTTCGACGATGAACGCCGTCACGCGATCCTTCGGCTTGCCGTCGACAACCACCGTGACCTTGGCGAAGACAGTAAACAGTCCCGCGTAGCCGGCATTCGAGATCCAGATCTTCGTGCCGTTCAGGACGTAATGCGTTTCGTCGTCGCTCAGAACGGCGCGGGCGGCCATAGCCTGCGCGTCGGAACCTGATCCGGGCTCGGTGAGACAAAACGCGGCGACGAGTTCACCACTCGCGCAGCGCGGCAGCCACTTCTGCTTCTGGTCCTCGCTGCCGAAGAGCACGACGCCCTTGCAGCCTATCGACTGGTGCGCGCCGAAGTACACAGCCAGCGCCGGATCCGTGCCGCCAATTTCACCGAACACCCGGTTGAACACCTTTGCCGAAGCGCCGAACCCACCGTAGGCCTCAGGAATGTTCATCCCCATGAAGCCGAGTGCATGGAACGCCTCGAGCATCGAATCGGGGAATCGTCCGTCGTGATCTTCCTTCGCGGCGTGGACATGATCGGCGGCGAACGACCGGAACGAGTCGAGCACCATCGTGAGACTTTCGCGTTCCTCAGCCGATAGCTCGGGGAACGGAAACACGAGGTCCTCGCGTAATTCGCCGAGAAAGAGACCCTTGATGAACGAGGGGTTCTCGTCAGGCGCTGCGAGATGAGGCGCTTCGTTGACGGACGGAGCGGTGTGCGTCGTGGCGGTCATGCATAAGCGTACCGCCACGGGATGTCGGATGGGAGATGGCGGATGTCGGAAACAGCCGCTTTGCGCTTTACGCTTTGCGCTCTACGCTAGAAAAAGAAGTTCCCTCCTCCCTGACCGAAGCGCGGATTCACCACATTCGAGAAGACCGATCCGAAGGTGTAGCTGATGTTGATGCTGCCGTAGTAGTAGTAGCCCGTCGCCAGTTGCCGGAGCCGGAGGAGTATTTCCTCCTGGGTCGCGGTTCCGCGCTTCAGGTTGAGCTGGTCGCGCAGCTTCGTGTAGCCCATGTCGAAGCCAAGATTGAGACCGCGCACGATGCGCCAGTTCATACCCATATAGCCATCGATGCGGGATTTGCTGGGTTCCGTCAGGTACTGACTACCGGTGACGCTTCCGTAGAAACTACCCCATGGCTGCGTCGCCTCCGCGGCGAGCACCAGGCGATGGTCCATCAAAGTCTCCTTGAACTTGTCGAAGATCGTGATGGAGTCGTAGTCAAGCGTCTTCACGCCAACGCTGTATCGCGCGATGACCTGCCGGCGTGTTGACTGGCTATAGGGGAAGAGGTCGAATTCGATTGCGGGTCCGACGCGAGTTCCGAGCTCCAGGTTCGACGTTACCGATGACGCGGCATTGGCCTGCAAGCCCAGTGACCAGTGGTCGTTGAGGCTCTTGACCGCCAATACTTGCGAATTGTAGTTGCGCCGCTTGGTGATCAGGACCTCGCCATCGGGCAGTGTATACTGATCTTCGTTCTTATTGCCGTTGAAACTGATGGACGTTTTCATCGCGGCGGTTGTCCGGCTCGCGCTGATCGAGCCGTTCAGGTTGTAGTACTTATACGATTCCTCGCCGTTGAAGAACGTCCCGCCGCTGAGGCGGATGACCCACAGGTTCCACTTGTCGCGCGCGCCACGCGTTGCGTCGACGACGGTTCCGGTCGTCGGCGCGCGATACGCGACGCTGAGACGCGCCGCGAGCGGCATGTTCACGACGAAGCGCAGCATGCCCTGGCTGATGACTCGCTTCAGCTGCTGCCGTCGCTCGTCGAACGTGTCGCTTTGCGGAGCGAACTGCACGACGGTGTCCACTTTCGCGCTCAGGGCACCGAGTCCAATGAACGCGACGGTGAGCTCGGTTCCGCCGGAGGCCGTCGACTGACTCGTTGCGAGGATGTGCACGGCCGCGAGCGTCCGGTCGCGAACGAAGTTCAGCCACGTCAGCTCGGTGCGGAGAAAGTCGTCGTCGCACCCGTTCGCCTGACAATCGAGGAAGACCCGAGGTAGGTCGTCCCTCGTTGAATCGGCTGGTGTCTGGGCACTGGCGCTTGAAGCGGCGAGCGTGGCTGCGAGGAGGCTACCGATGAGCAGGCGAGGGGCGAGCATGCCGTCCGGGGTGGAGGATTGGATCAGGCCACGCGAGCACTACGGAGTAGCTGCGACCAGGTGTCCGACTGGCAAACCGGAAGTTTGACACCGGTTCGCGTCGCAATGTTGCGGCCGGCCAACCAGTTGAAGGACCGACCCGCCACGTTGACGCACCCGATAACCGCGGGTATGATGTTCAACCCTCGCGCCAATCTCGTAAGAACTACGCGTGTGGGCCCTGGAGACGTGGCCGAGAGGCTGAAGGCGGCGGTTTGCTAAACCGTTATACGGGCTTAAACCTGTATCGAGGGTTCGAATCCCTCCGTCTCCGCTCGAACACCCGAGGGGACGGCGGACAGGGGACGGGAGAACAAGCCCGCGCTATCTCCCGTCTCCCGTCCCCCGTCTCCCGTCCCAAGAGTGCCGCACCGTCTTCGTTTCGCACCATCACCGACTGGATACTTGCACGTCGGCGGCGC
>CAZSNV010000079.1:0-17255 GCA_964608035.1 uncultured Gemmatimonadaceae bacterium
CGCTGCTGACGCTGATCGCGATTCCGACGTTCTACGAAATCTTCGACGGCTGGCGCGAGTGGTTCAGCCGGAAGCTCGGGTTCCGCGTGGCGCAGAGGACCGCGGAGCATCGGGTTCCCGTGCGCGTGGTGCCTGAAGCGGGAGACTGATCGAGCGCAAAGCGCCGAGCGCAAAGCGCAAAGGGCCGCGGGTTCCCTCTGCGCTTTGCGCTTTGCGCTATTGCGTCAAGATCACCCGCCGAATCGGAGCCGTCGAATCACCCTGAACCCAGCCTACCGCCCGTGCCCGTATTCTTGGGCTGTTCACGCCAAAGTGTGACAGGAGGAGCCCCTGGGCTCGTCGGCTCACGACGACTCGGACGGCGTTGAACGGGGTCAGACCCGGAATGAACGCGTGGTCCATATCGTTCCAGCCGCCGAGTTCCACGGAGTCGACCCGAACCACGCCCTGCATCGCCAGGTACCGCAGCGAATACGCCGCCGCGGTATCGATGGTGTATGACGGGTCGTTAGGCTCGATCAGCTGGATCGCTCCGGCGTGAGCGCCGGCATCGGCCGAGAATTGCAGCTCGTTTCTGAGACTCAGCAACCGACTCGTGTCGATCGAAACGGCCGACACGGCGACGAGTCCTGCCATCAGCACAGCGACGAGAACGGCAACCGCGCCACGGCGGCTTCGTGTGTTCACGGCAATCCTCGCTCGGCTATAGGTCCGAGACATCCGTCGGCCGCCCGCCCACGACGTGTGCGACCTAACGTTGCCTGACTAGTGCCAACGGGTCGCGAATATGGCTGCGGCCGCTTGCGGCGCAAGACCAAGCCTACACGTTGGAGGCGGCGCTGTTCCGACAATGAGGCCAGTCCCGGCCGAACGACGCCCGGAGGCTTGGGTACGGGATCACGGTCCAGCGAAGCGCCGCCACCACTGGCGGGCGGGAGCGCACGGTGGTTCACCGACTGCTCCACCGCGGAGTTGGGACCGACCCTGCGAACGTTACGGCTTGCGGGTCCACCGGCCAACCGGGGCAGCGACGGCACTTTCGTCGCCGCGCCCGGACGGCGGATTCACCAGGAGGAATCGTTATGCGACTTCGTTCATTCACTTCGCGCGTGTTTCTGGGTTCAGTCGTCGCCGGTCTGGTCATGGCGACCAGCGCCGGTGCGCAGGGGTCCACACACGTGGGTGCGCGGATCGGCTACAACTTCCGGACCGAAGAGGCGATCCTCAGCGCCAACCTCACGGTGCCGATGACCAATCGCGTCGAATTCTATCCGTCCGTCGACATCTACACGCCGGAAACCGGCACCAGGATGGGGTTCAACGGCGACCTGAAGGTCTTGTTCCCCATGTCGCCGGGCCCGCAGTTCTACGTTGGCGGCGGCGTCGGTGTCCTGAACCGTACCGAGGGTGACTTCAGCAATACGGATGTTGGCGCGAACCTGCTCATGGGGCTCGAATCACGTTCCGGCTGGATTCATCCCTTCGCGGAAGGGAAAGTGCTGCTCCACGATCGTTCGCAATTCCAGCTGATCGGCGGGTTGAACCTGACGATCGGACGTTAGCGCCGCGCGTTGAGCGCAAAGCGCAAAGGGGAAGCAACCGCCCCCAGTCACAGATGATCGTGGCTGGGGGCGATCCTTACCCCGGAACTGCAGACGCGAAAGGAGCCAATGAAGCCTTCACAGCGTCAGGCAGCGGCCGCGGGCGCATGGATTCCCGCTCTACGCTGACCACGGTGAGCGACCCGCTGGCCCGATGCGCACGGTCGGACGCCCGGTAGAACTCGAAGCGCATGGTGATGGCCGATGCGCCGATGCGCGCGAACCAGGCCTGCACGATGACCTCCTCTTCGAGCTCCGCCGCCGAGTGGAACTCCAGGTGGAGGGCCTTGCGCGGAATCCACACGCCGCGCTCGAAGCGCAGCACGTTCACCGGCAGGCCGCAGGCGCGAAACAGCTCGCTCTCGGCGACACCAATGAGCCGGACATAGGCGCCGTAGAAAATGATTCCCATCGGGTCGCTGTCGGACCAGCGAATGCGGTCACGTACCTCGAAGGCGTTAGGCGGGGGTGGGCTGGCCAGTTCGGGATGGCGCGATATCGTCATGTCCGTCTCCGCGTCGGGTCTGAGGCGGAAGCCATCAGGCATGCTCCATAGACTCCGGAACGACGGCCGTCGCTTCGATCTCGACGACCGCCCCCGGTTCCATGAGCGCGGCCACCTGGACGGCCGACATGGCCGGAAAGTGTGACCCGATCACCTCGCGATAGGCCTCACCAAGTGCCTTCGCATCGCGGAGATATTCATGACGATCGACGACAAACCAGGTGAGGCGAACCAGGTGCTCGGGCCGCGCGCCATCCTCGGCAAGAATGGCGACGATGTTCTCGAGCGCCTTGCGGGCCTGCGACACCAGGTCGTTCCCGACCAGGACACCGCGCTCGTTCCAGCCGATCTGGCCCGCCACGAATATCTGCCGGCCACGAGCCGATACACCGTTGGCATAGCCGCGGGGACGGGGCCAGTCGTTCGGCTGAAGGATGCGAATGCTCATGTGGGTTCCACGAGTGTTGCCTCTTTTAAGCGAAAGCGCTGCAGCTTGCCGGTGTCGGTCTTGGGCAAGGAGGCCACGAACTCGACGTGGCGCGGGTACTTGTACGGCGCGATGATGGCTTTCACGTGGTCCTGGATGTCACGGGCAAGCGCATCACCGGCGGTGCGCCCGGGCTTAAGCACGACAAACGCCTTCACCGCTTGTCCCCGGTCGATGTCGGGGACGCCGACGACGGCGCACTCGAGCACCGCGTCATGCTGCAGAACGGCCGCTTCCACCTCGGGCGCCCCGATATTGTAGCCGGAGGAGATGATCAGGTCGTCGGTGCGCGCCTTAAAGTACACGTAACCATCGTCGTCCATGGTGACGGCGTCGCCGGTGAGGTTCCAGCCGTCCTGCACGTACGCCAATTGCCGCTCATCGGCGAGGTACCGGCACCCTGTCGGACCGCGTACAGCGAGTCGTCCGACGGCCCCGTTAGGCACCGGCCGGAGCGAGTCGTCGAGTGCGGCGACTTCGTAGCCCGGCACGGCCCGCCCGATGGCGCCGGGGCGCACGTCCTTCCCGGCGGCGGCGATGAAGATGTGAATGAGTTCCGTGGCGCCGATGCCATCGAGCATCTCGATGCCGGTCGTTTCGCGCCAGAGCGTGCGCGTCGCGTCGGGAAGGGCTTCCCCCGCGGAGACGCAGGCGCGCAGGGACCCGGTCCTGAACCGTCCCGGATTCTGCTTGATCAGGAGCGCCATCTGGCGATAGAACGTCGGCGCCGTGAAGCTGATCGTGGCGCTCGTCGCGGCGATCGAGTCCAGCAGGGACTCCGGCGTCGCCCGCTCGAGCAGTACCGTGCTGGCGTGGACCGCCATTGGAAAACAGAGCAGGCCTCCCAAGCCGAACGTGAAGGCCAGCGGCGGTGTCCCGATGCATCGGTCCTCCGCCGTGATGCCGAGGACCTGCTGCGCGAACCCCGTGCACATTGCCATCACGTCGCGGTGGAAGTGCATGCAGCCTTTCGGCACACCGGTCGTGCCTGACGTGAACGCGATGAGCGCAACATCGTCACTCGACGTTGAGCAGGCCTCGAAGGGCGTTTGGTGTCGTGCCAGGGAAACGTCGAGCCGATGGGGTTGGTCTCCGCCCCATACACGCATGGCACCCGCGACGTGTGTACCTGCGGAGGCGATCGCCAGCTCGTCGACAAGCGATGCGTCACACAGCGCTGCGTTGCACGCGGCCCGCTCGATGATGACGCGCAGTTCCGTGGCGCGGAGCATCGGCATCGTCGTCACCGCCACCATGCCGGCTTTGAGCGTCGCCAACCACGCAGCGGCCATCCAGCGACCGTTGAAGCCTCGCAGCAGCACACGATTCCCGGACACCAGTCCCAACTCATTGACGAGGACGTGTGCCAGGGCATCCACCTGCACTGACACCTCAGCGTATGTGGTCTCCGCCCATCGCCCCGTGCCGTCAGGTGTTACGAGCGCGACACGTTCGCCGAACCCCGCCGCAATCACCCGGTCGAGAAGTTCGACCGCCGCATTCAGGCGCGGCGGAACGGCGTACACTCCCGTGAGGTTGAGCGCGGGCCACTGCTCGGGCGGCGGCAAGTTCGCTCGCGCGAAGCCGTCGACATGTGCGCTGGGATGGAGAGAAGTCGTCATGCGATCTCAGCGTCCGTCGATGGCCTTGAGCATCTCGCGTCCCACCAGCATCCGCTGCACTTCCGTCGCGCCCTCGTAGATGCGGAGCGCACGAATATCCCGATACAACCGCTCGACCACCTCGCCGACTTGCACTCCGCGCGCGCCGTGGAGCTGAAGCGCCCGGTCGATGACCTTCTGGGCGAGTTCGGTGGCGCCGAGCTTCGCCATGGCAGCCACGCCCGTCATGTCCCGGGCTCGCCCGCGCCCCGGCTGCGTGTCCCGTTGCCAGGCCGCGCGGTAGGTGAGCAACGCGGCCGCGTCGACGTCTGTGGCCATGTCGCCAAGAATCGCCTGTGCCAACGGCTGTGCGCCCAGCGTTGCGCCGAACATCGCGCGTCCCGTCGCGTGATGGAGCGCCTCCTGAAGCGCTCGGCGGGCAAAGCCAGTGGCCGCCGCGGCGACCGACACGCGGAAGATGTCCAGCGTCCTCATCGCGAGCCCGAAGCCTTCGCCTTCGGCCCCAAGCAGGGAGTCGTCAGGCACCACACATCCATCGAATGTCAGCGTCGCCAGGGGATGTGGCGACATCACGCCGATGCGTTCAGTGACGACGAGACCGGGTGTGCCGGCGGGCACAAAGTAAGCGCTGATGCCCTTCGCTGGCGCAGCAGTCGGATTGCTCCGTGCAAAGACGCAATAGAAATCTGCGATGCCACCGTTGGAGATCCACGTCTTGATGCCATCGATCCGCCAGCCGCCCGGCACACGGACGGCTGTCGTTCGCAGGGCGGCCGCGTCCGAGCCCGCCTCGGGCTCCGACAACGCGAACGCCGCAATCGCGTCCCCTTGCGCCACGCGCGGCAACCACTCGGCGCGCACACTGTCCGATCCGCCTAACGTTATCGCTCCCGAGCCCAGCCCTTGCATGGCAAACGCGAAGTCGGCGAGCGCGTGATGCATGGCGAGGGCTTCGCGGAGCACGCACAGCGATCGGGACTCGACTGCCTCGACGGCGCCGCCCCACGCCGACGGCACGCAGTATCGCAGGTATCCAGCAGCGCCGAGTCGTCGCACCCACTCTCGACACGTTGCGTCAGCCATGGTGGCCGGATGCGCGTTCTCGACACTGCCGGTGCCATCCTGCTCGAGCGTGGCGAGCCACGACGTCACCGACTCGGCGAGCCGGCGATGCCGGTCGTCGAAGAATGGCCAGTCGAGGTGTGCGGCGTGCTTCATCACCGGCCCTCGAAGACCGGCTGCCGCTTGGCGGCGAACGCTTCGAACGCGCTCGCAAAGTCCGCGGTGCCCATGCATAACGCCTGAGCCTGTGCCTCCATCTCGATGGCCTGCTCCACCGAGACGCTCCACTCCTGCTGCAGCATCGTCTTGGTCATGGCGTGGGCGAATGAAGGACCCGATGCGAGCTCGGCGGCCCGCCTGACGGCGTCGGCGAGAACGTCCGCCCGCTCGACGACAGCGTTGAAGAACCCCCAACGCTCGCCCTCGGTCGCACTCATCGACCTGCCCGTGAACAACAATTCGGCGGCGCGGCCCTGGCCGATCAGTCGCGGAAGGAAGGCGCACGCGCCCATGTCACACCCGGCCAGCCCGACTCGCGTGAACAGGAACGCTGTGCGCGCTTCGGGAGTCGCAATGCGAAAATCCGAGGCCATGGCGAGAATTGCCCCCGCGCCGGCACAGGCACCGTCCACCGCGGCGACAATTGGTTGCGGGCAGGCGCGCATTGCCTTCACGAGATCTCCCGTCATCCGCGTGAACGCAAGCAGCTCGGGCACCGCCATTTTCGTGAGCGGTTCGATGATCTCGTACACGTCGCCACCAGAACAGAAGTTTCCATCCGCCCCGGTCAGGACGATCGCCCGGATGTCCGATGCGTATGCCAGCGCGCGAAACAGGTCACGCAGCTCCGCGTACATGTCGAACGTCAACGCGTTCTTTCGCGCGGGCCGGTTCAGGGTGACGATGCCGACACGTCCCTCATGCGCGGTGGACCAGCCGAAATGCGTGGGCGCGAGGCCGGCGATCGGACGGCGCATGGCGGACATCGGGTCGGACGGAAGGGTGGTCATTCAGTGGTCCTCGAAGGGCGAAAACCTCCCTTCACGGTGCCGAGGAGCGAGTGGAGCATCCTGCGTTCAGCGGCCGTGAGGGATGAGAAGAGCGCGATAATCCAGCGTTCGTGAGCACGGGCCATCATGGCGAAGTGGCGCCTGCCGGCAGGCGTGAGGCGGACGATGGCGGCGCGCCGATCGTTGTCACTGACGCGCCGCGTCACGAACCCGTCCGCCTCGAGCGCGCGAACCAGCCAGGTAATGTTGCCACCGGTCGTCAGTGTGCGATCGGACAGTTCGCCCATCCGTAATCCGTTGGGTGAGCGATCGAGTTGAGCCAGCAAGTCGAAGCGGGGGAGTGAAGATCCAAATTCCCGCTTCAGTGCACTGCCGACATGCTGCTCGATCATTGTAGAACAGGTGAAGAGACGCAGCCAGAGGCGCAGCGCATCATGCTCCGACGCTTCACCGGCTCGCGGCACCCGCTGCGGCGCCGTCATGCGCGCGACCCGTCGAGGACCACGGTCTGGCCGGTCGGTGCACCGGCCGGGGCGGTGCACAGCGCGATCACCGCGCCAGACACTTCATCGGGCGTCACCATGCGCGCCTGCCCGGCGCTGGCGAGTATCGACGCCAATGCATCGGCTTCGCTTTTTCCAGTCTTCGCCGCGATGCGCGCGACGGCATCGTGAACGAGATCCGTTTCGGTGTAGCCGGGGCAGACGGCATTCACGGCAATGCCACGCTTCTCCATCTCGAGTGCAAGCGCCCGTGTGAGTCCCACAAGCGCGTGCTTTGCCGCGACGTACGCCGTGACGTATGCCTCGCCGCGGAGGCCGGCAGTGCTCGCCACATTGATCACGTGACCGTGTCTGCGCTCGATCATCGCCGGAAGCACTGCCTGCGTGGCGTGTACCGCGCCCAGCAGGTGAATCGCGATCATCCGTTCGAACAACTCCGGTTCGGACTTGAGAAACGGAGCCGATTCCGTGGAACCCGCGTTGTTGACAAGGATGTCGACGGGGCCGAGCTGCGCGGCCGCTTCAGCGCAGGCGGCTTGCACTGCTGCGCGATCGGTGAGGTCGGCGACAACGATCGCATGAGGCCCGACAAGCGAGTCGGCCACCGCTTGGGCGCGTGAAGCGTCGCGCACCATCAGGGACACGCTCGCGCCCTGCTTCGAGAGCGCGCGCGCAATCGCAGCGCCGATGCCGCGATTGGCGCCGGTGACCAGGGCGTGACGTCCGGCGAGCGAGCTCATGTCAGTTCTCCACGAGGCGGACCAGCGGCGTCAACAGGGACTGCTGCAGCGGCGCGCTCGCGCGCGATGATCCGCTCGAGCTGAGCCTTGCCGGCAAGGTACTGGTCGGGCCAGGTCGCTCCTGCATAGCCCCAACGCGCGGCTTCGGACAACGTCCAGGCCGGGTTCACGAGGTGCGGCCGTCCGATTGCGACAAGATCCGCGCGTCCCGAGGCGATGATGCCGTTCGCCTGGTCGGCGTCCGTAATCGCGCCCACCGCGATTGTGGCGATGCACGCCTCCTGACGAATCCGGTCCGCAAATGGCGTCATCCACATGCGGCCAAAGACCGGCTGCTCGTGGTTCACCACCTGACCCGCTGAAACGTCGATCATGTCGGCGCCGGCGGCTCGGAACATTCTGGCGATCTCCACTGCTTCGTCGGCAGTGTTGCCCCCCGCCGCCCAATCATGCGCCGAGATGCGAACCGACATGGGCAGTTCGGCCGGCCATGCGGCACGCATGGCCGAAAAGACGCGTAACGGAAAGCGCGCCCGTGCCGCGAGGTCTCCGCCGTACGCATCATCGCGAAGGTTGGTGAGCGGCGAGAGAAAACTGGACAGGAGATATCCGTGGGCGCAGTGCAGCTCGAGCCAGTCGAATCCCGCTTCGAGCCCGAGTTTGGTGGCGTGCACGAATTCGGCGGTGACGCGATCCATGTCGGCCTCGGTCATCGCCCGTGCTACCTGCGAAACGCCCGGGAGATATTGCGTGTCCGACGCGGACATCACGGGCCATTCACCACTTGGCAGCGGCTGATCGACGCCCTCCCACATCTTCTTCGTAGCGCCCTTCCCACCGGAATGTCCGAGCTGTAGTCCGATCTTTGCGGTGCTGTACTCGTGGACGAACTGGACGATGCGCCTCCATGCATCGCGGTGCCCTTCGTTCCACAGCCCGGTGCACCAGGGCGTGATCCGCGCTTCCGGCGACACGCAGGTCATCTCGGTCATCACGAGTCCGGCTCCTCCGGTGGCCCGCGCACCGAGATGAACGAAGTGCCAGTCGGTGGGCATGCCGTCGTTGGCGGCTGTGTACTGCGCCATGGGCGATACGACGATCCTGTTGGCCAACGTCACCGAGCGCGCGCGGAACGGCGTGAAGATGGCCGGTGGCGGAGTTTCGCCGCGCCCTATTACCAGGCCGGACTTCTGCGCGAACCATCGTTCGAACGCCTCCACGTATCTCGCATCCCGCACGCGGAGGTTCTCGTGTGAGATCCGTTGGGACCGTGTCAGGAGCGAATACGCGAATTGCTCGGGCGCCAGGTGCGCGTAACGGTCCACGTGTTCGAACCATTCTGTTGAATTGCGCGCGGCATTCTGCAACTTCAGCACCTCGACTGAGCGCTCCGCCACGTAACGCGCGAGCGCGGTAGCAACGTCGCCAGGGTGAGCAGTGAGTTGCGCGTCCAGCGCGATGGCATCCTCCATCGCCAGCTTGGTGCCCGAACCGATCGAAAAGTGCGCGGTGTGCGCGGCGTCGCCAAGCAAGACTACGGGAACGTGGCTTCCGTCTATGGAAAGCCAATGCACCCACTCCGCGCATGTCACGCGCGGGAATCGGGACCACTGCGCCGAGCCGTGCAGGTGCGCGGCGTTGCTCTGGAGTGGGGCGCCCTGCAGGACGAAATCGAACAGGCGTTCGCAGAACGCGATCGAGTCCTGAGCCGGCATCGCGTCCAGGCCTTCACGCTCCCACACTTCCCACGGCGTTTCGACGATGAAGGTGCTCGCGTCGGCGGCGAACTGGTACGCGTGCGCCTGGAACCACCCCGATGGCGTTTCGGCGAACGCGAACGTGAAGGCGTCGAATTGCCGCGGGGTGCCTAACCAGACGTAGCGGCATCGCCGGACGTCGACGTCGGGTCGATACGTCGCCGCATACTGGTTTCGCACGGCGCTGTTGATTCCGTCCGCGGCTACGACCAGGTCGATGCCATCGGCGGCGACTACTCCGTCTATGATCGCGGGCGACAACTCTCGTTGGTGCTCGAGGTGCACGCCAAGCTCGCTGCACCGCTGCTGAAGGATGGCAAGCAGCTGGCGCCGGCCGATGCCGCTGAAGCCGTGACCTCCCGACCGGACCGTCTGGTCGCAGAAGTGGACCTCGATGTCGTCCCAGTGATGCAGGGCGGTCGAGATCGGCGCTGCGCTCGTGGGATCCGCCGCGTGCAGATTGGCGACGGTCAGGTCGGAGAGGACCACGCCCCAACCGAACGTGTCGTCGGGGCGGTTACGATCGACGACGGTGACGTGCGCCTGTGGGTCGCGGCGCTTGATCAGCAGCGCGGTGTAAAGGCCACCAGGACCTCCGCCGATAACCAGCACGCGCACGCGCGACGCTCCCGAGGGGTCGGCGGGATGCTAGGGACAAATGCTTCAAATATCAAGTAACAGCGGGTTTCCATGTCAGGCTGCTTACTTCTTACTGCTTGCTTCTTGCTGCGTCAGGCCGACGAAGCAGCTCGCAGCACACTGTAAGCAGTAAGCAGCTCTGGTCACTTGGCACGAACATCCTGAGCCGCCTGCCTCAGCAGGGACCATGCTTCAGCGACGTGTTCTCGCTGCGTTCGAAGGTTGCCGATCGCCAACCGCAAGACGAACCGCTCGTGGAGCCGGGTGTGCGAGAGGTAGGCGCGCCCACTCGCGTTCACTCGATCGAGGATGCGCTGGTTCAGCGCATCACCTTCTGCTGGCGACACGCCGGCGGGCGAGCAGCGGAAGCAGACCAGCGAAAACATCGGCGGTGCCGCAAGCAACCAGTCCGGATCCAGCTCGACCCACGTCGCGAACTCGCTCGCCAGCGCCATGTGGGCGCGAAGTCGGTCCACCAGGCCGTTCACGCCGAACGCGCGGATGACCATCCACAGTTTCAGCGCGCGGAAACGGCGGCCGAGCGCCACACCGTAATCCATCAGGTTGACGACGTCATCCTGTTCGGACGTCACCAGGAAGTCCGGCACGAGCGAGAACGCGCGCTTCAATACGTCCGGTCGCCGCGTGAACAGGACCGAGAGGTCGACCGGCGTGAACAGCCACTTGTGCGGGTTCACGACCAGTGAGTCGGCGCGGTCGACGCCTGCCAGCACGCCGCGGCACTCCGGGACGATGGCCGCTGTCCCCGCGTAGGAGGCGTCGACATGGAGCCAGATCCCCTCGCGGGCACAGATCTCCGCGATCGAAGCCACCGGATCGATGCTGGCCGTGCTGGTGGTGCCGGCCGTCGCTACCACCGCCAACGGGAGCCTCCCGGCAGCGCGATCGGAATCGATGGCCGCCTGAAGCGCATCGACGCGCATGCGGAATGCGGCATCGGCCGGAATCCGCATGCAGTTCTCGTGCCCGATGCCTAACGTGATGGCGGCCTTGTCCACCGATGAGTGGGCGTGCTCAGACTGATAAATGCGGAGCACGGGCAGATCGGTCCGTCCGGCCAGGCCGCGCTGCCGCACCTGGAGTTCGCTGCGCGCCTCACGGGCGGCGGCCAGTGCCAGGAGCGTGGACGTGGACGCGGTGTCGTTGATCACGCCAAACCATCCTGACCCGAGTCCCAGCATCTGGCGCAGCCAGTCGAGCGCGCGCTCCTCCAGCTCCGTCGCCGCCGGCGACGTCTTCCAGAGCATCGCGTTGACGTTGAGCGCCGCCGCCAGCATCTCGGCCAGTACGCCGGGCGCCGATCCCGTCGTCGCGAAGTAGGCGAAGAAGCCGGGGTGGTTCCAATGCGTCACTCCCGGGAGCAGCACACGCTCGAAATCGTCCAGGATGGCGTCGATCGGTTCAGCCGTAGCGGGCGGCGCCGCCGGCAGCTGGCGCGCGATGTCGCCAGGTGCGACGGGAGCGAGCACCGGGAACCGACCCGGATCCTCGAGGTAGCCTTCGATCCAGGCGGTCACGCGCACCAAGGCAGCGTGCAGTTCTTCGCGGGAAAGGTCGTTGTCCGACAGAATGGATCCGAGTCAGAGGTCAGAGGTCACAGCACTCCGCCTACGGTAACCTGAAAGTCCTTGAGTCGTTAGGTCACAGGCAGCAGTTCATTCTGCATTCTGCATTTTGCATTCTGCATTCTGCATTCTGCATTCTGCATTTCATGGCGCCTCATGCACTTCCATCCCCTCACCCGCCCGCGGACGCTTGGGCTGCAGGCTCCGCTCTCCACCGAACAGCGTGATCAGCGCGACCGCTGCGACAATGATCGCGCCCGCGCCAAGGACGCGCGGGGTGAGCGGCTCGCTCGCGAACGCCGCGCCCAGCAGCACGGCGACGACCGGGTTCACGAACGCGTAGGTCGATGCGCGAGCGGCGCTGGTGACCCCCAGCAGGTACATGTACGACGAATAGCCAACGAGCGAGCCGACCAGAATCAGGTACGCGAACGAAAACACCGACTTGAATGACGCCACCGACGGATCGAACCGGCCAAAGTCCCCGCTGACCACCGCAATCACGGTCACGACCAGACCGCCGGCCAACATCTGGATTGCGCTTGTCCGCATGGCGGACTGGAAGCGCGGCAGGGTTCGCGCGTACACCGAACCAACGGCCCAGGCGGTAGAGCCGAACAGCACGATCGCGGCGCCAATCGGATCGATGGGCTCACCGCCAAGCGTTCGAGGCCCGACCAGCACCAGCATGCCGGCGACACCCAGAATCAGTCCCAACACAACTCCAACGGTCGGTCTCGTTCCCCTGCGCCACCACCACTCGAGCAGGACCATCAGGCACGGCGTCAGCGCAACGAGCAGTGCCGCCACGCCCGAGGGAATGCGCTGCACCGCCAGCGCGACTGAGCCGTTGCCGGCCGTGAGCAGCGTGCCGACGATTGCATGGCCGCGCCACGGGACATCCCGCGGTTCCGGTACTTTGCGCCAGGTCGCGATGGCGAGCAGGATGGCGCCTGCCGCGAAATACCTGACGCCCGCGACCGCCACGGGGGGCAGCGTCTCGACCGCGAATCGCATGAACAAGTAGGTCGACCCCCAGATCAGGTAGATCGACGCGAATGCGAGGAGGATCGTGCTGCGCGGCTGCGGCGTGCTCATCGCCAACGGAAGAACTTCAGCGCGATCCCGAAGCTGAGCACGAGCCAGGTGATCACGATCGCGAACTCGGGAAGGAGCGCCGCCCATCCCATCCCCTGGATCATGATGCCCCGCACCGAATCGACCACCGCCGTGAGCGGCAGGGCTTGAATGATCGGCTGGACTGCGTCAGGAAAGTTTCCTGCCGAGAAGAACACACCCGACGCGACCCACATCGGCAGCATCAGCAGGTTCATGAGGCCGGAGGCGGCTTCGATCGTTTTCGCCCGCGACGCCACCAGCAGGCCTAACGATCCGAAGACGAGCGCGCCCAGCAGGCAGGCTACACCCAACGCAACCAGCGACCCCCGTACGGGGACACCGAAGGCGAAGTGGCCGAACACGGTGATCACGGTGACTTCAATCACCATGAGCCCGAGTCGCATCAATAAGAAGGACGCCAGGTAGTGGTATCGCCGCATGGGCGTGGCCACGAAGCGCTTGAGCAACTTCTTTCGTCGCGCGTCGACGATGCTGAAGCCGATTCCCCACATCCCGCTTCCCATCAGGTTCATCGCCAGCAGTCCGGGCAGGACAAAATCGATGTACCGCGAGCCGCGCTCGCTGATGAGGGACTCGTTGACCGCGACGACATCTTGACGGCCCCGCGCCCGTTGTAGTGCCTGGTCGACGAGAAGCCGCGCTGTTCTCGCCTCGGTTCGGGCGCGATCGAAGCGATACTCCACACGTTGCGCGTCCAGGCCGACCACAACCAGCGCCACTGTACCGATGCGGAGTGCGTTCACCGCAGCGGTGTCATCGACGCTCACGATCTGCAGCGAACTGTCGCCGGCGAGCGCGGTGCGAATCAGCTCCGCGGCTGGCGCTGAGGAGAGGATGCCGACCTTCGCGACGTCGGCGGGCCGCGAACGAAACGCGAGCCCCAGCCCGCCCGCGAGCAGCAGCGGAAAGATGAACGTCCAGAAGACCGCTTCGGGCTCGCGCAGGAACTCCCGAAAGCGGGTGAGCGTGAGCTGACCGAGCGGCGACGCGCCCGCGGTCGGCTGCGGATTCCAGGCTTCCCGGGAAGCGTCGTGCTGAGCCCTGGACGCCGTGTCGCTCATTGCTCCCTCAGGTGGCGGCCGGTGAGCGACACGAAGACATCTTCGAGCGTCGGCGTATGCGTCCGCAGCTCAGTGAGGGAAAGGCCCGCCGCCTCGAGCGTCCGCAGCACGGCCGGCACCGCCTCGTGGGCAGCCGAGACCTGGAGCGTCCACACCGGGCCATCGATCCGCGCCTCCAGCACCCCGGCAGTGGACGCAAACAGCTCCGCCGGAACCGCCACTCCTTCCGCCAGTTCCACCTCGACCACCTGTTCCGCGCCTAACGAACGGATCAGCGCCCGAGGCGTATCGATGGCGATCACCTTGCCGTGATCCACGATCGCCACCCGGTCGCACAACCGCTCGGCTTCTTCCATGTAGTGTGTGGTCAGCACGATGCTCCGGCCCGAGGCCCGCAACTGCTCGACGAGATCCCAGAGCTGACGCCGCGATTGTGGATCGAGGCCGGTCGTGGGCTCGTCGAGAAACAACAGCTCGGGATCGCCAACCAATGCGCACGCCACCGAGAGGCGCTGCTTCTGGCCGCCGGAGAGAGTCCCTACGCGCGCGCTACGCTTCTCGTCGAGCTGGACGAGACGGATGATCTCTTCGACCGCCGGTCCGCGCTGAAAGAAGCTGCGGAACAGCGTGATCGTCTCCTCGACCGTCACCTTCTCGGAGAACTGGGTCTCCTGCAGCTGCACACCAAGCCGCTCGCGAAGGGCGCGCTCGTCCGACGTCCATCGCTGACCAAGCACGATCACGTCACCAGAGTCCGGTTCCTGCAGTCCCTCGCAGATCTCGATGGTCGTGGTCTTGCCTGCGCCGTTGGGACCAAGCAGGCCAAAACACTCGCCGGTTCGCACCTCGAGATCCAGCGCATCCACCGCCACGACCGTACCGAACGTCTTGCGGAGAGCGTGCACTTCCAGAGCAAGTGGTGCGCCGGGCATCGCTGATCCTAACAGCGCGTCCGCCCCGCTGTCACCGGATCGGCAACGGCCCCGCAACGAACGCCGCAATAGCTCCGCGCCCTCCAGGTTCCGCGCCCTTCGTGCCCCCGCGCCGTTCGGGCCCTGCGCCGTTCGGGTCCTGCGCTGTTCGGGCCCTGCGCCTGCGCCGTTCGGGCCCTGCGCCGTTCGGGCCCTGCGCCCTTCGGGTCCTGCGCCCTTCGGGTCCTGCGCCGTTTGGGTCCTGCGCCGTTAAGCACTTCGCCCCTTCGGGGCGAACGTCCCATCCCGCCGGGGTGTCTACAGTATTGACAGCCCCCTATCGTACGAGTCGGCCGAATGAAACGACCTGGAGGATGTGTATGGAAGGCAACCGGCGGCAGTTCCTGGGCAGTGTGGCGGCGCTTTCGGCGACCGGCGCGCTGCTTCCTTCGGCGTTAGGTGCTGAGCCGCCCGAACCGACACCGGTCAGCGCCGATTGGGACGTGTCCTGGCGCGATCGGATCAAGGGTCCCTTCCGGGCCGTCTTCGACAACCCGATCGTGAATGAAGGCGTGGGACTGTGGCGCGCCGCCGACTGGAAGCGGAACGTGATGGAGGTCTACGGCGACGAGGCGAAGGATGCGTCGACCGTCCTGGTGATCCGCCATGAAGCGATCCCCATGATCATGAGCCACGCGTTCTGGGAACGGCACGAACTCGGCGCCGAGCTCAAGATCAATGATCCCTCGACGGGAAGCCTCGTGAAGCACAACCCGTTCCTGTCGCGCGAAGGTACTGAAGGCGGCGGACGGCGCGGAGCGACCATCGACAGCTTCATCGCGTCAGGCGGGATCGTGCTGGCGTGCAACTACGCGTTCGTGCGGTCGATCGTGGGGCCCGAAGCTCGCAAGTCGGGAGGCAACAACACGGACGCGCGTGCAGCGGCACTCCTCCAGGTGATTCCGGGCGTGATCATCCAGCCGTCGGGCTTCTTCGCGGTGATCGAGGCCCAGCGTTCGGGGTGTGGTTTCTTCCCCGCCGCTGCCTGAACTGACGCTGAGTGGTGAGTACTGGGTGCTAGAGCGATTGCTGCTAGCTGGCGCTGGATCTGGCTGCCGCCGCACTCAGAACCGAGCCCCAGTTCCAGCAAATGGCTCTAGCACCAAGCACTCACCACTCAGCGTCCGTTCAGCGCGTCCAGATCAGCAGCACGCCGCAACCCGGTCCGCTTCGATCGTACTTCGCTGGCACCTGCGCGGCGCTACTGTAGACCTCGATCCCGGCGATATGCTCGGGTGACAACGTGTTCACGTCGAAGAGGCCGAGCTCCGGATGCCGTGAGTCGTAGACACGGACGCCGTCGATATAAACATCCATGTAGCATGCGGGGCGCGCCCCGGCGGCAAAGTCGGCTGCATTCAATGCGCTATTGGCCGTGTCATCGATGGTGTCGACACAGAACGCACACCTTACCGACTTTGTCGTGCGTGCGCTGGCGACCCAGATCTTGGTCCCTCCGCGCCGGATTCTCACGCCGGGAACCTGGGAGATGACGTCGCCGGTCTGACGGCGTCCACCTTCAGCTTTCGCAAGCTGCTCCCGCGTTATGAAATTCCCGGCCCCGGTCTCGCGGCGCTCCATGAACTCGGCCAGCTTGGCCGGCGCCGGCGCCGCGGCGGACACGACCCGCTCGGGAAGGGCAGTTCCGGTTGTTCGGGTGAGCGTCACGTTCCATGACACGACTTCATCGAACTCGATCGTGACGAGCGACGACTCCGACTTGAACCCAATCGCTCGCAGCACCACCGTGTGCGCGCCCGGAGGAATCTCTTTCAGGCGAAATCGGCCTGACGAGTCACTCAGCACTCTGCGTCCGAGCTTCGCGATCGCCGCCTCGGCGGCCTGAACTGGCAGTCGGCCACTGTCAGCAGCAACGACCCGCCCACTGACCTCACCCTGCGCCGAGGCCGTCCGCGGGATAGGCGACTGCAGCATAGCCGTTACGCTCAGCGCGAAGAGCGTGCGACTCGCCGCACGGGCAAAAGGGTAATCGATGTTGGCTGGACGCATAACTGATGCAGAACTCCTCTCAAGGAGTCTGGCGCCGTAGGGGTGCCGCGGCAAGCACTTCTCAAAGGAAGGGCCGTGAATCCTGTCCCCTGCGGTGGCGCTTAACGCGTCCAGATAAGCAACACGCCGCACCCCGCTCCCGTGCGGTTGTACTTCGCGGGGATCTGCGCGGCGCTGCTGTAAACTTCGATCCCGTCAATGTGCTCCGGGGGCACCGAGTTCACGTCGAAAAGTCCGTTCTCGGGATGCCTGCCGTCGAAGATCAAAGCGCCGTCGATATAGATATCCATGAAGCACGCTGGTCGAGCACCAGCCGCGACGTCAATCTTGTTGAGGCTGTCGATGCCTCCTGGACAGAACGCGCACTTTCCGGTGCGCGTAGTGCGGGAGCTTGCAATCCACACCTTGTTCGAGCCACGGCGGACCCTCACACCGGGAATTTGGGAGATGAGGTCGCCGGTCTGGCGGAGCCCACCCTCGGCTTTCGCAAGCTGCTCCCGCGTTATGAAATGCCCGACCCCGGCCTCTCGGCGCTCCGCGAATTCGATCAGCTTGGCTGGC
>CAZSNV010000080.1:0-17240 GCA_964608035.1 uncultured Gemmatimonadaceae bacterium
GCGCCCGTTGCTCGCCCAGCACTTCCTCGAGCAACGCCTTGATCCGCCGGCCCGCCTCGGCCGAGTTCTTCTGCTCGAGCGTCGCCCGCGCTCGCTGGAACGCGGACCGGAACCGCTCGCCATCGAACGGCTTGAGCACGTAATCCACGGCGTTCACGTCGAACGCCTTCACCGCGTATTCGTTGTAGGCCGTCACGAAGACGATCGCCGGCATCGACTCGGGCTCGCCTAACGCCGACACGACGCCAAAGCCGTCGAGATCCGGCATCTGCACGTCGAGAAAGACCAGGTCGGGCCGGTGCTCCTTGATCGCGGCCACGGCATCCGTGCCACTCCCGACCTCGTTCACTACCTCGACATCATCCTCGAGCTTTAGGAGCCGGCTGATGCGCCGGCGAGCGATGGGCTCATCATCCACGATCAACACACGCATGGGCATCGGAATCTCCGGCGATTCAGGCGGCGGCGGGTTCAGCCCGCGCCGTCAGAGGGTTGTCTGCCACGATCAGGACCGCCGTCGAGCGATCCGGGAATGCCACAGTGACCAACGGGCTCGCGTCGGCGACCGCCGCCTCGGCCGCGCTCTTCCTGCGCCACCAGTCGTGCGGGTCTTTGCCCGAGGCGGACCCGACATTTACTCCACGAACACGGATCCGAGTCGCGTCGATCGCCCGCTCCGCGCTCACCTGCACGTCGAGAGGCGGCGCGGCGCCCTTGGGGCCATCAGGATCGGTCGCCAGCAAGTCGTCAACGAGGGTGGCGAGGAGGCGGCTGGGGAGCGCCGTATTCAGCGCCTCGGGTGGAACATCGATGACGAGCGTGATCCCCGGGCGGATCCCGAGGCGATGCGCTTCGACGCTCGCGTTCACCAGGTCGAGTTCTTCCTGCAACGACGTCGAATGCAGCGATGCCGTGTCGAGCGTTAGGCGCAGGACATCGGCCAGGCGGGCAATGAGCCGGTCGGCGCGTGGAACATCCATGTGAACCAGTCGCGCCAGGAGGTCCAGGGTGCCTAACACGAACTGCGGCCGCACCTGCACGCAGAGGGCCTGGAACCGTGAGCGGGCAATCTCCGAGGTGAGCTGTGCCGAGGCGAGTTCGCGAGCCCGGTACCAGGCGGCGAAGTCACGGGAGTGCGACCAGGCCAGCAGCCCGAAGTACAGGAACAGGTTCCCCGTCAATGGATTGAGGTTGAACTGGTTCAGGATGGGCATGGGACTGAGTCCGACCGACTGCAGGACCCAGAGGAATCCGAACGAGGTCACCACCGCGGCGCCGAAGTGGATGGCGAGGTGCTGGGCGGCGCGGCGGCCGTAGAGACGATACCGCCGGGCCAGGGCCAGCACACCTAACGACGCGACCGTCCAGTACATCGCCCCGGCGAGCTGGAGGCGCGTAATGTCCCAATCCCATCCGGTGAAGGTGTCGTCGCTGAGCCAGATGAAACCATGCATCTGAACGGTCCAGAGGGCGGCGGTGCCTAACCAGAGCGCGACCAGCGACATCCAGGTGCGCAGCGTGAGCAGCGGCGCGTCCGGCTCATGATCGCGCTCCACGGCGGCGATGAGGGGCTCCGACTGGCGCGTCTCCCGTTCCGGATTCGAGGACACGAACTGGCGGGGCCGGTCCATCCCCACCGGCGGCCGGCTGGTCGCCGGCGTGGGCAGGACCGCGGCCGCGAACTCACCCGTGCGCCAGCCCGATACCTCCTCCAGCGTGACCTCCGGCATGACTTCACGCGAGCGCGGGCTCTCCGTCCACGACGGCAGCGGAGCGCCATCGGATTGTTGCCGGAACGGAATGTCGATCTCGACCATGACACCGCCGTGCTCGCGCGGGCGCAATTCGAACCGATGGTCGCGGCCATAGAGCTGACGCAACCGGTCGCTGGCGTTGCGCAGGCCAATCCCGGACCGACCCGGCATCGACGCGGTCGTCAGCCCGACGCCGTCATCACGCACCTGCATAACGAGACGGTCGCCCCGTCGCTCGGCGAAGACCTCGATGTGGCCCGGACCCTGTCGGACGGCGAGCCCGTGGCGGATCGCATTCTCCACGAGGGGCTGGAGGATCAGGTGCGGCACCATCGCCGACCGGGTGTCGGGGTTCACGTGCAGCCCGACGGCCAGCCACTCGAACCGGGTGCGCTGGATATCCAGGTACGGTTCGAGCGCCGCCAGCTCCTCGGCGAGCGAGTGCTCGTCCTGTCCGCTGCGCTCGAGCGACCGCGCCAGCAGCGCATGGAGCCTGCGCAGCATCCGCTCCGCCGCGGCGGGCGCTTCGTGCGCCAACTCCTGGATCGCGTTGAGCGAGTTGAAGAGGAAGTGCGGCTGGAGCTGGAGCTCCAGGAAATGGAGTTGGGCGCGGGCGAGCTGCGTCTCGAGGACGTGGGTGCGAAGGGTGCGGTCGAGGTAGCGCCGGTGCGACGCCATCGCGCGTCCGGTCAGTACCACGGCCAGGTACGTGAACAGGTTCACGTCCGCCCAGAACACGGCGCGCGGCCAGAACAGCGCGCCCGAGAACTGAATGCGAAAGTCGTCCGGGCCGGTCGGCGTGAACGCCAGAATGAGCACGAGTCTCAGCGCACCCATTCCCAGCGCAACGGCGGCGAAAGCGACGCCGTGCGCGGCGAGCGAACGCAGCCACCCGATACGAGCCGGGTCGGCCGCTCGCGCCAGCGAAAAGAGGAAGGGAGTCAGCGCTGCCCAGGTCCACGCCATGACGAGGGCGCTGAGCAGCATCCAGCCCCACCGCTCGCGCGACATGGACGTCGAAATCCAATAGGCCGCGTGAACGAGTCCGTAGACGGTCCACGTGGCGAGGATGAGGGCGGCCGCGCGGAAACGCATCGCGCCTCTCCCGGGTCCCGGGGGAGCGGCGATGCTCAGGGTGAAGGCCGGTGACGGCGCGCTGGCGAAATCCGGCAGGGTCGGCGGCTGATGAGGTGGCGGACAACTTTCCTCATGGGCAATCAACCTGACCCGGGGGTCTGTCAGCGCTGTGTGTGGGACGAACCGAACGAGCGACCGGGCAGGAGGTCCGGGTCCGCGTTCTGCGGGATCGACGCTATTAGACACCGCCCAGGGCGGCATCGATGCCAGCCCTCAGTCACCCGGGTTTGAACGGCGGATCCCACGCCAAAGAAAGGCCCGCCCTCGAAGATCGGGGGCGGGCATTCCTCGTCAGGCAGCCATTGTCCAGGGCTTGCCAGATGGACTCAACCCGGATCGAGCACCGTATCGATAGCGTGAATGACGCCGTTCCAGGCCCGGATGTTCGTTTTCACGATGCGGGCATCATCCACATGGTACTTACCGGCCTGAGAGGTCAGTTGCAGTTGCTCGCCGAACTGTGGCGTGACGCTGCGTGGCTTCTTCTCACGAGGAGCCTTCACCCGGCCCGTCACGACGTGATGCAGGATGAAATCGGTCAGGCGTTCTGTGTCGCCCAGTAATGCGGCCCGCGTGTCGCCGGGAAGCTTGTTGAACGCTTTATCGGTCGGCGCAAAGATGGTGAGCGGTCCGTCTCCGCGAAGCAAGTCTGACAGGCCAGCGGTGCCAATGGCCGAGTTGAACGCCTTCAGGCGGGGCGTGGCAGCGAACATTTCGAGAAGGGACTCCGCGTAAGGCGAGCCCTCCGCATGTGCGGTGTCGCCGTTAGTTGGACGCGCTGCGCGCGGTCCTGAACCCGAGGGCGTCGGGGTGTCGGACGTTGTCGCGCGCTGTTTCGCATTCGAACGCGTGGTCGCGCTCTGCTTGTCGGTGGGTTTCATCAAAGTCTCCCGTTGATCGGGGTGATATGCCGGCTCCTGGATCAGCCAGCCGCGTTCAAGTGGGCAATAAGACCGAGTCGATCGCGTGAATGGTGCCGTTCGAGGCCGGGATATTCGTTTGCACCAGCCGGGCGTTTCCAACGTGAAGCGCTCCCTCGACTGAGGTGAGGACGAGCGTCGTTTTCTCGAGCGTTGTCACGGACGATGGCGCCGTTTCAGAAGTCGCCGCCATCGAACCCACGACAATGTGACCGCGCATCACCTGACGGAGGCGATTGCGATCGGCCAGCAGGGCAACGCGGTCGCTTACGGGGATCTTCGAGAATGCGCGGTCAGTCGGCGCAAAGACCGTGAACGGCCCTTTCCCTTCCAACACTGCGGAGAGGTCCGCCGCGCGGATGAAGTCAACAAAGATGCCGAGGCGAGCCGAGCCTTCGGCCGTCGTCAGGATGTCATGGTCGTGCGCGGAGCCAAGGCTCGAAGAGCCAAGGCTCGCAGAAGACCTGAGTGTCGCGGCGGCGGACGCATCGGATGGTACCAGCGCTTCGTCAGCGCGCAGTTCGACGGAACTCGACATCATGGGTGCCTTTGGCGGGCCGGCCTGGGTACCGCTGGACGGCCGGCCCGAGCGCGCCGTCCCGCGACATTCAATTAACTCCAGGGACGCGAGCTTGTCAATGTTCTGACCTGAACATAACATTGACAACCTCGAACTCCGGACCACCCTGTTGACCCGAGATCGCGCCGTCGCGCGCGCGCACGTCCACCGCCATCCGATGCGCGTCGTGACGCGCCGCACGGGCCTCAGCGCGGAACTCCTCCGGGTCTGGGAACGGCGATATCGCGTCGTGGTGCCGGCACGGACGCAGACCGGACGCCGACTCTACTCCGACTCGGAGATCGAACGACTCCAACTCCTGTACCGCGCCACGCTCGGGGGACGCAGCATCGGGCTCATCGCATCGCTCTCGGTGCCTGCCCTGGTCGAGCTGCTACGCCAGGATGCGGACGCCGAGGTCGCGCGCGCCGTCGATGTGCGTGCCGTCCGGAAGTCAGGAGAACTGCCGGGTCCTGAAGCGGCGTTTCTGACCGACAGTCTTCGTGCCGTCGAACGTTTCGAGCCTGCGGCACTGAGCGCGGTGTTGCAACGCGCAGCCGTCGTCCTGCCGGTGATGGTGTTCCTCGAAGGAGTCATTGCGGCGTTGCTGGATCAGGTTGATACCCGCTGGCGAGACGGGACACTCCGTCCGATTCATAGTCACCTCACGACGAGTGTTGTGCGGCAAGTCCTCGAGCGCGCCACGGTGTCGGCGCCGGCGCCTGCCCCGACGCTTCTGCTGGCAACGGTCAGCGGCCAGGCGCATGAACTGGGCGCCCTGATCACGGCCGCCGTGGCGACGGCGGAGGGCTGGTCAGTCACCAGGCTCGGCGCAAACCTGCCCGCGGAGGACATTGCTGAAGCCGCGCGGAAGCTCCGCGTTCGCGCTGTTGGTCTGAGCCTGGTCCATCCGGCGGGGGATGTGTCGGTCGCGGAGGAACTGCGTCGCCTCCGGTCGCTCCTCCCACGTTCGATTGCGTTGCTCGCGGGTGGAGCCGCATCGGATGGGTATGTCGCGGTCCTCGATGAAATCGGCGCACAGAGAATCACGGACCTGAACGTTCTGGTCGCGAGACTGCGGGACATTGCCGCGAAGTCGAGCACTGGACGGCGGACGCGCACGTTGAAAACGCGCGCGCCAGAACAGAAACCCTTACGGGATGCAGGGGCGGGAACGCCTCGGAGGCACACATGATCAAGCGGCGCACGACTCTCGAAGAAGCGCTGGGAGAAATCGAATCCGGCATGCTCACCGGCGTCACGGCCATCGTCGTGAACCAGGATTGGTGGAAGAAACTCACGTCGACCGTCCAGGGTGGATTCCGCCGCCGCTGTACGCGGACCGGCGTGGACCTCCGCGCCGACGACGCGTTGTCGCGCCACTTCGTCGAACTGGCGAGCGAGTCCAGGGAACTGCCCCTCAGCACGGAACGGCGGGTCTAAGGCCACAGGCTCAACCGCGATTCCCGATTGCCGATTCGCGATTTCCTCGAGAAGAGTACTGAACAGCGGCATAAGTAAAGACAGATAACTGCGGGAAGGGTCTGCGCGCCGACCTGCGTAAAAGGCCAACCACGTCATGAGTGGTCGCGGTTGACCGTTTGTCAGACGCGATCGACCGCTTCGGTCACTCCGCTGTGCCGCGCACAATGGGCGCAGCAGTAGAAACTGCCGTCCGCCTCAATGCCGTGACCGATGATCCGGCATTCGCAGTGCTCGCAGGTCGGCGCCAGCACGTGTATGGCGCATTCAAAGCTGTCGAACACGTGCGTGGTGCCATCGCTCGATCGCACCTCGAACGACTTGTCGTACGTGTTTCCGCAGAGCTCGCATGGTGCCATGATGGAATCTCCTGAGGGGATTGAGGCTGCCACGAGAGTCATACCCGCCGGCGATTGATTGTCCCTCCGACCGGTTGACTGGCCCCATAGCGCTTGACGACACATTGGCGCTTGAAGGAATTCCCCTTTCTTTATGCCGGGCGGAGCCGATCGAGTTTATGCGCGACGATTTCACCTCATCGGGGAATCCATCCCAGTGAACAAGGTCAGGTAGCCATCCGGCCGACCTCCCGCACCCGCGCCGTTGTCGCGATCTGGTGCGCCGCAATTCTCGCGGCACTGGCGCTGGGTCTCTATGCGGAGCCATCGATGCCACCTGGCTTCACTGGCCGGGCGGTTCCGCGGATGGCCGCTCCGCCGCCCGACGTTCGCGCGCTCCTCTACACGCTCGGCGTCGGCTCGGTGACCTGGTATGCGTTGCTGGTGGCGGCGCCGTTCATGGTGTGGGGATCTCGCAAGATCGACTTCGATCGCGTACCGCGACGCGCTATTGCACTGGGTTCCCTGGTGCTGCTCACGACCGCGGTTACGGCGACCGCGACGATACAGTACCTGATCACGTACCGGCAAGTGCAGCGGCGGCCCACCATCCGCCAGTACTTTCCACTCGTTATGCGGCAGAATGTGCTGCCCTGGGTGGCCCTGACGGGTGTCATCGCGGCGCTCGAAGCGCGCCGACGCGGACTGCGAGCGCGTGTCGAGCGCGAGCGCCTGCGAGCCGAAGTCGCCGAACAGCGGCTCATTGCCCTCACGGCACAGCTGCATCCTCACTTTCTCTTCAACACGCTGCAGGGCATCTCGACGCTCATTCACAAGAATCCAGAGGCGGCCGATGAGTTGCTCGCGAAGCTGGGCGATCTGCTCCGTGACCTTCTGCGCCATCGCGACCGCGCCTGGGTCGGCCTCGACGAGGAGATCAACTACGCCCGGACCTACCTCGAGGTCGCGCAGATCCGGTTCGCGGACCGACTCCGCTTCATGATCGACGTGGCGCCCGGACTGAAAGACGCCGCGGTTCCGCTCTTCCTGCTCCAACCATTGGTCGAAAACGCACTGTCGCACGGCAACGGCGCTCGCATCGAGGGTGGCAGCATCGCGGTACGCGCGACGCGGCACACGGACCGCCTGGAGATCACCGTGGCGGACGACGGTGCGGGGTTGTCGCGTCTGCCGCCGCGCGAGGGAGTCGGGTTGACCAACACGCGCGAGCGCCTCCGGGCCTCGTTCGGCGAGGATTTCCGGTTTTCACTGGATCCTGCGGCCGATGGTGGAACAGTCGCGCGACTGGACCTTCCCCTTCGCCAGCAGCGCGCGACGGAATGAGCGGCCTCAGGGTGCTGGTCGTCGACGACGAGCCACTCACGCGAGAGCGCGTGGGCGCGCTGGTGCGTGAGACGAAAGAGCTGGAGTGGATCGGCGAGGCGAGGAACGGGCTGGAGGCGCTGAACTTCATCACCACGCACCAGCCCGACCTGGTGTTCATCGATGTCGAGATGCCCGAGCTCAGCGGCTTCGGTGTCATCGCCGCGCTGGACGGAGCGGAGAGTCACATCCCCGGCGTGGTCTTCGTGACGGCCTACGAGCGTTATGCAGTGAAGGCGTTCGATGTGGGCGCGATCGACTATCTGCACAAGCCGATTACGCGCCAGCGATTCCGCGCCGCCGTAGCGCGCGCGCAGGAGCGCCTCACACGCAATCCGGAGGCCCTGGGAAAGGACCTTCTGGCCGGCGCGAAGGTTGCTGAACGCGGCCGGGGATTTCGCACACACTTCGTCATCCGCCGGGTGAACACGCATTACTTCGTTCGGGTCGAGCAGATCGACTGGATCGATGCCGCCGACAACTACCTGCAGCTTCATGTCGGCGATCGCGTCCATCTCGCGCGGGGGACGATGAAGAACGCCGAGGACGAACTGGATCTCGGGCGATTCCTGCGCATTCATCGTTCCACGATCGTCGCGGTCGATCGCATCGGGTCTGTTTCCCGCGGAACGGCCGGCCACATCGTTCGGCTGGCGACTGGTGTCCGACTCCGCACCAGTCGCCAGTACGCGGCTCGCGTGCGCGCCCTCCTCCGCGCCGATCGGGCCTAACGACGCCGACGCGCGCGTTCGCAGGGCTCGGGACCTTCTCCACATGCAACTTGCAGCGTGGCGGGTTCGATCCCGAACTGTCCATGCAGGGTCCGGCACGCCACGGAGAGGAACTCGCTATCCTTCGACGCGCGCGGCCGAGTAAGGTGCGCAGAAAGCGCGATGTAGCATCCCGAAGCCGGCAGTCGGCGTTGGGTGAGTTCGACATCGCCCGGCTGTGTGATCGAACGCGCGACCGGCCGAAAGGAGGTTCGACGGGCAGCGTAGCTCGCGCCGGACGCTCACCGCCCCAAAAGGCCCTTTCACCGCGGAAAGCTTGCGCCGCGTCGCGCGACATCTGATCGTCGCATGGCTTAGCTAGATTTCCGCCGCCCTCCAAAACCCAGCCGGGCAGTGGCGCGCGTCTGCTGGGGGATCATGCGTCCTCGTCTCACAAGATGATCCGCCTGTTCCTACGCTGTCGTCTCGAGTCTTCCCTTCGGTGCGAGCATTAAGCGCCATTCTCGCGCTCTCTCTCGTTCTCGCAGCCTGCGGGGGAGGTGGCGTGTCCGGTCCGCCCCCGGACACGACGCCGAGGGTCAGCGCGGTGTCCGTCACCCCAGGCAGTCCTACCGTTGTCGTGGGTGATCAGACGCAGCTCACCGCCACCGTCACCGCGGTGAATGGCGCATCCACGGCGGTCACGTGGGCTACGTCCAACGCGTCCATCGCTACCGTCTCCGCCAGCGGTCAAGCGCAGGCGATTGCCGTCGGCGCGGCGACCATCACGGCCACTTCGACGTTCGACCCGACGAAGAGCGGAACCGCTTCGGTGACGGTAAACCCGAAGCCGGCCGTCAACTCGGTGGCCATCGCCCCCGCCGCACCGGCTGTCGTCGTGGGGCAGAACCTGACTCTTACGGCCACGGTAACCGTCGTCGGCGGCGCCTCGACTGCGGTCACCTGGTCTTCCTCGAACACGGCCATCGTTTCCGTCGGCAGCACTACCGGCATCATCACCGGCGTGGCCGTGGGGAACGCGAACGTTACCGCAACGTCGGTGGCGGATCCTGGAAAGTCCGCGACAGTTCCGGTCGTCGTCAGTGCACCGCCTCCGGCGGTCGTATCGGTGGTGGTGACACCGGCCAATCCGACCATCGCGGTGAGCGATGTGCTCCCACTAACGGCCACCGTGACGGTCGTGAGCGGAGCATCCACCGAGGTCACGTGGTCCACTTCCAACGCTGCCGTCGCCACCGTATCGCCGACGGGACAGGTCACCGCGATGGCCGTCGGCACGGCGACCATCACCGCCAGGTCCGTCTTCGACGCGACCAAAAGCGGTAGTGCGAGCTTCACCGTCAACCCAAGGCCGGCCGTCGTCTCGGTTACCCTGGCGAGTGCCCCTGCGGCCCTGATCGTGGGGACGACGTCTCAGCTCACGGCGACGGTGGCCGTCATTGGCGGTGCATCGACCGCGGTGACGTGGACCAGCAGCGCTTCCGCAATCGCCACAGTGAGCGCAAGCGGACTCGTTACTGCCATGACACCGGGGAACGCCACGATCACCGCGACGTCGGTCGTCGATCCCACCAAGCAGGCCGGTGTTACAATCCGCGTCGACGCGGCGGCGATCGTCCTGTCGGTGACGGTGGGCCCGGCCACGCTTTCGCTGAGCGTCTCCACCAGCGGGCAGCTCACTGCCACAGTGACCGTCGGCAACAATGCCTCACAGCAAGTGGTGTGGAGTACCAGCAGTGCGTCGGTCGCGACCGTGGACCAGACCGGGAGGGTCACCGCGGTCGCCGCGGGCACCGCCAACATTCGCGCTACCGCACAGGCCGATGCGACCAAGTTCGCTGAGTCCGTCGTGACCGTGACGGCACCGCAGTTCCCCGGCGTGGCGCAGATAAACGCGAGAGCGGATAACGTGTTCGACCCCGGGTCGGTGGACATCGCAAGGGGTGGGACGGTGACCTGGATCTTCAGCACGGTGGCCCACAACGTGACCTTCGCCGGCACCACGGGAGCACCCAACGGGATTAGCGACACCGCCAACTCGAGCGTGAACCGCACCTTCAACACCGTCGGGACATTCAACTACGACTGCACGCTGCATGCTGGCATGCAGGGCGTGGTCGTGGTACACTGAAAAGCGTCTGACTCTGCGTGAACGGGACGTCGCTCCCGCGACAAGGCGACGCGGCGATGAATGATCACGAGACACGTGGGATGGCGTGGGCGATCTTTTTGGCTCGCGCGGTGCTGGGCCTGATCTTCTTCATGGCGGGCGCGTATAAGGTCTTCCAGCAGGGTCCAGTCGGTCACGTGAAGCGGTGGTTCCTTCCGTACACAGATACGTTTCTCCCGCTATGGTCCCTGTGGGCAGTGGGCCTAACGATCCCGTTCGTCGAGCTCATCGCCGGCGCGATGGTCATCCTGGGCTGGCGCACCCGGGCAGCGCTGATCGCCCTGGGCGGCGTTCTCGTCACGGTGACGTTCGGTCATCTGCTCAAGCAGCCGCTGTACACGTTCCATGAGCACGTCATTCCACGCCTCGTCCTGTTGCTCTTTGTGCTCGCGCTGCCGCCAGAAGCCGATCGCCTATCCCTCGACGCGCTCATTCGAGCGAAAGAGGCGTCGCTCGGGAAATGATCCTACGAATAGTGTCACGTCCCGCCGGCTACCTGCTGTGGCGCGCGATGTTCGGTGGCGCGGTCGATCCCGACGCCGCGAGCCTTCCCCGATAAGGAGCTGCTGGCGCTCGCGCGATTCGAGATTGCGCAGATCTTAGGGATCACGGCCCAACCGCGGTTCGAGCACGTCGTCCGGTGGCCACGAGCCATTCCACAAGTACGAACTGGGACATCTCCATCGTGTGGCGCGCATCGAGCAGCGCGCCTCCGCTCTTCCGGTCTCTACCTGGCGGGGAGCGGACTGTACGGCGTCTCGTTTTGCTGACGCCGCGGAAAGCGGCCTTCGCGCAGGAGAGCGCGCCGCCGGTTGGCTCGCGGCGATGTCCGGTTCGCCGACGTAGCAGCGGACCCCGGAGTACAAGCGCGCATCAAGGATGCCGCTAGAGCGATTTCAGATACTCGACCAGATCCGCCTTCTGCTGCGTGGTGAGATTGAGTCCCTTCTTCGAATTGTAGAGGTCCACGACTGCGTCCAGCGTCGCCGCTATTCCATTGTGGAAGTAGGGCGGGTGCTGCCACAGCCCGGGGAGAGGCGCGGTTCGATACAGCTTGGTGGCGCTACGCGAGGCGTAACTCGGTGCCCCATTTGGCTCGGGCTCGCTGACGACCTCCGTGGGCGCGTGGAGCCGCGCATTGGCGTCCGTGAACTGCGGTCCGGTGTGACACGTCGCGCACTGTCCGGAGCTGTTGAACACCTGAAGTCCTCGGGCCGCTGCCGCGGCGTCGAAGCTCCCGGCGGGTGGAGGCGGTGCCGCCAGACTCAATTGGTACGCTTGGAGCGCGGGCAGCTTGGACGATACGAGGTCGGGCGGCGTGTTGTTCACGTTCACCCCTGTGCGGCCCTCGGTGAACGTGCCGTGGCCATGCATCTGCGTGACGGCAACGTAGCGGTTCCAGTATGCTACGTCGGTGCCATCGCCAGTGACGGTGATCCGGTTGACACCGAGCAGGCCGTACGCTGGAGGAATGACCTGCGGTCCATTCTTCCCGTCGAAGTTGAAGCGTGCGTCATACTTGCCCGGTCCCCACGAGTTGTAGACGGCCTTCTGGGCTGCGGTGAGGGCTGGCGCGAGCGCGATGATCGCGCCCACGTTCAGCTGAGTGTTCGCCCAACCATCCCGTCGTTTGCCGATTCCCGATGAGAAGGAGTTGTCCACCGTCGAGTGACACAGCGCGCACGTGATCCCAACACGGGTGAGCGTGTCCTTGCCCGCTACCGTGGTCACCGTGCCCTTCACGCCGACCACGGCGTTGAGCTTGAGGAGCGCCACCGTCGTGGCGGGACTCGTTAGGCTTATCGTGCCGCTCTGAATGCCTTGCACGACCGCCGGTGGGAGCGAGTCGGTGTCGACTTTGAGACCGACCGACAACGCCGTGGCGGGGGAGACGGAGCTCTGAATAACCAGGTGCAGGCGCAGGGTGTCGGTCCAGAACGTCTCGTTGCCGAACGTGTCGAAACGGAAGATGTCCTTGCCCTGCGCAACAAGCGCCGGGTCCGGCGGCGCGGGCGCCGTGACCTCGCTGTCGCTAGCGCATGCCGCGAACAGCGTCGCGATCGCTACCCCGACCATCAGTCCCGAGAGATGCGTCCGCATTGCGTGCGCGACGGCTCGCGCGCCACCACGGGACGAGATCTGTTGCCTGCGCCTCATGATACGACCCTCCGGAGCCGCACGGCGGCTGCATCCCAATCGGCCTCCCTCACTGTCGGCGTGGTGCCGCAGCAAGTAGGCATCATAGGAGCGACATACGCCTCAGCCCATGATCCTGAAGATGCTCCTTCACAATCTGCAGATACGCGTTGGCAGTTCGCAAGCAGTTTCCGACGTACCGTCGCGCCGGTCCGCTACCACACTCATCCGGTGACAATCCCTCCCCTCAAGCCCCGATCGCTCGAGGGCACGCGAGGACGCATCGTCAAGCTGCTCAGGAAGTCGGGGCTGACGGCCAATGAGATCGCCGCGCGTCTGGGGCACACGCATAACGCCGTGCGAGCGCAGCTGGCCATGCTGCAGCGCGACGGGCTCGTCCATGAAGGCGGCATGCAGAAGAGCGGCACACGTCCCGCCGTCGTCTACGAGCTCTCGCCTGCGGCGGACTTCATTCTCTCGCGAGCGTACATCCCGTTCGTCACCCATTTGGTCCACGTTCTCGGCGAGCAAATGTCGCCCAGGAAGTTGGACGCGGTGATGCGAACCGTGGGTCGACGGCTGGCGGCGGAGTGGCCGCGTCTGCGCGGCGATCTTCGGCAGCGGGTCAAGGGCGCCGCCTCGTTACTCGAGGAACTCGGTGCGCCAAACGTTGTCGAGAAGTCTGAGGAAGGACTGGTCATCCGCGGATACGGCTGCCTCCTTGCCGCGGCCGTTCACGGACGACCAGAGGTGTGTCGTTCGATTGAAAGCTTGCTCGCCGAGTTGGTCGAGGTCCCGGTGCGGGAATGCTGCGAGCGCGGTGAGCGACCCCGGTGTTGCTTCAAGGTCGCGCTCGACGAACTCGCGGCGCCCACCAGGCACCGCAGGCGGGCGCGTGACCGCTAGCCCAAGGACCCGGATGTGACGCAGCTTACATTTACCCGCGCGCGACCCTTGCCCAAATTTTAATCTGGGACCGAGCGCCCCCGCCGATTCTCCGGCGCCTGCTCCCGAATCGCGTCGGCCCCCACCGAGCATCGCCAGTACGCGGCTCGCGTGCGCGCCTTGCTGAGGGCCGATCGGACCTGAGGGCGACCCCGGGAATCGGCTGATGGCTGGCGGCAGAAACGCAGGCCACCCCGGGTCGTCCTCCTCCTAGTGACGAAAAAACCTCTCGCCGGTCCACCGGCGCAGGGGGTTGTCGCGCGGGCCGCTGGCCCGGTACGCGCCGATTGCCGACTCCAATGGACGCAGCCCTCTCCGCGACTTCAGTCCCCACTCCCGTGCCGGCCGAGCTCCAGGAACTCGCCCTGGAGCTGGCGCTGGCGCTGCACGCGCGGGCCATGTATCCCCCCGGCCATCCGCTCCTGCAGGCGGCGCTGGAGCGGCTCCACGGCCGCATCCAGAAGGCCCTGGCGCACCGGGGTGAAATATCGTTAGGCATCGCGCACCACCAGGTCGTGATCGAAGGTGTGGCGACCGATGAGGGGCATCCCCTGCTGCGCTCCTTCGCATCGCATCTGCACCAGCACCAGATCGCGGCGCTCCGCATTTCAGCCGGCGTGGAGCCTCAGGAAGTCGATGACTTCCTGGCTACCCTCTCGACACCCGCGTCGCGCGCCGACCAGCCGTTGGGTCTCCTCGGGCCGGAGGTTCTGCAACGGTGGAAGCATCTGTCCCTCTTCCCTGCGGTGTTCGACAAGCTCGAACTGATCGACGAAGCGGACTCCGAGGACGGCGTGATGGCGCAGTCGCGGGCCGCTCAGCTCTGGCTGGGGCTCGCGCGCGCCGCGCTCAGCGCGGAGTCGCACGCCGACGACGACCACGACCACGACCCGGCGCGGGTCGCCCGGGCAATCAACTCGCACTCCAGGGAGCGTGCGTACGACGATGTCATCGTCGGTCATCTCCTGCAGATGTCCACCGAGATGGCGTCGGCGGCAAGTCCCTCTTCCCGGCTCCTCCGCGAGCGACTCTCGACGATGGTTCGCGGCCTGCGTCCGGAGACTCTATCGCGGCTGCTGGAAATGGGGGGCGACCTGGTGCAGCGGAAACGCTTCGTGATGTTCAGCGCCGACGCGCTGTCGACCGGTGCGGTCCTCGACATCTTCAGCGCCGCGGGCAATGCGTCGGGTCACCCGGTCGCCAGTGCCATGACACACCTCCTGGCGAAGCTGGCGCAGAACGCCGACACGAAGAAGGAATATGCGCCCGGGGCGGACCAGGACCTGCGGCGACACGTGAAGAGCCTCGTCACGGAGTGGACGATCAGCGATCCGAATCCCGAAGAATATCACCACTCACTGAGCGCGTTGTCATCCGCGACCACCGGCGAGCGCGAGGACCTGCACCGGGAAGAGGTCGAACCGGAACGCATTCTCGAGATCTCGCTCGCCGCCGAAGCGTTGGGGCATGACACCAACGCGGCCCTCAAGCGCCTGGTCTCCCGCGAAGGGCTATCGGCGGTCGTCGAACGGCTGTACGCCTCGCGGCCAAGTGCGACGCGTGATGCGCTGCTCGAGCGCCTGCTCAACCCTTCGATGCTTCAGGATCATTTGCAGGCCGAGCGGCCGGACTTGCGCTCACTGAAGCACGCCGTCGCACACCTGCGGGAGACGGCCATCGACCCCGTGCTCGCGGCGCTCGAGGCGCGCGGTGAACGTGACGCGTCATGGTTGACCGAGCTGATCGCGCTGATCGGCGCACTGGCCGCGCCGCGCCTCGGGAAGGCGTTCCCGCGGCTCAAACCGTCGTCGCGCCGCGCTCTTCTGTCAGCGTTCGAGCAATGGAATCTGTGGCCAGCCGAAGTGAATCTCCGCATGCTCTCCACGGACCTCGATCCCCAGATCCGGCGCGACGCTGTGCGACTGCTGATCAAGAGCGATGCGACTCGTGACGAGGGTGTTCTCATCGGTCTCCGGGATGCCGACGAACGGGTCTTTCGCCAGACCCTCTTCGCGACGATGAGGGGCGCGACGGCGGAAACGACGCAGGCCCTGATGCAACGCGCCGAGGACGCCCGGCTGCCGGAAGAGCTGCGCGCGCGCACCATCCGCGCACTGGCGGCCACCGGAAGACCGGAGGCCATGCGCTGGCTCGTCGCGCACACGTCGGTCGCGCGGCGCGGCTTTCCGGGCATCGCGAGAAGCTGGCTGTCCGGTGGCGGGCGCTTGCGCCGGAAGTCGGCGACGATGCTGGCGGCAATCGCCGGCCTGGCCGCGCACTGGAGCAAACAGCCGGAAGCGGCCGTCGTGCTCGAACTCGCCGCAAAGAGCAAGGACCAGGAGCTCCGGAACGCGGTGACAATGCATTTGGAGACCCTGTGAACGACCCGTCGCGCTTTCTGATCTCGGTGGGCCAGGCCCTGGCCAAGATGACGCTCTACGCCGAGGGACATCCGTCACGCGCTCATGCGGCCGAGACCTCGTTCGAACTGCTGCGCGAGCTGCAGACGACCCATCCGCGGCCGGTGTTTTCGTTTGTCGGACGCGAGGCGGTGTTTCAGCGGAGCGTGTTGCGCGAGCTGGGCGACTGGGATTGGGCCGAACGCCTGTCGGCCGCCGGCGTGCAGCGCCTGGAATTCGAAGCCGACGTGCCGCCGGAGGACTTCCTCGCGTTCCTCGAAGAGGTCGCGAAGCGCCTTTCCCTCACGCAGTCCGCCTGGGTCGGCGTCCTGCCGGCGCACCCGGTGGCCTCGGCACCCATTCGGTTCGGGGCGATCGGTGTTCGCGACTTCAGCGCAGAGGCGCCCAAACTGCCGACCAGCCCTAACGAGAAACCGGAATCCGGGGAAGCGCCGGCCGACCTTTCGGAGGAAGCGGACGCCGTCGCCTGGATGCATGGAGAGGTCAAGGAGAACCTCGCGCTGCCCTTCGGTGAGGCGGGCCTCGTGGTGACATCGCTGGCGCACACGATGCGACAGTCACAGCGCCTCCTGCTGCCGCTGCTGACGCTGAAGGAGTTCGATCAGTACACGACGACCCACGCGCTCAATGTCTCGGTCCTGGCGATGGGACTCGCCGAACGCCTGGGCCTCTCGGCGCGCGAAGTGAGGGCGTACGGGATGGCCGGACTGCTGCACGATGTGGGCAAGGTGCGCGTGCCGCGGGAGATTCTCCGCCACTCTGGACCGCTGACCGAGGAAGAGAAAGTGATCGTGCGGCGTCATCCCGTGGATGGTGCGCAGATCATCCTTCGCGGGTGTCGACGGCATGAGATCTGTGCCGTCGTCGCCTACGAGCATCACATGATGATCGACCGCGGGGGGTATCCGGTCCATCGTCCCGGACGCGAGTGTCACCACGCGAGCGTGCTGGTGCACGTGTGTGATGTGTTCGATGCGCTGCGTACCCACCGGCCGTACCGAACGGCCTGGGGCACGGCCGACATCCTCGGCTACATCGACCGTCGCGTCGGAAGCGAATTCGATCCCGATGTCGCGCACGCGTTCATCCGGATGCTCACGGAGTGCGAACCGCGCGCGGCCGAAGCGCGGGCGCTCCAACCAGAGAAAGTGGCTCAGTCGGCAGCGGCGCTAGATCTCTGAGCGCAACCATCGCCTAACAAGCAACTACTGAGAGCGGGCGACCGGACTCGAACCGGCGACGTCCAGCTTGGGAAGCTGGCATTC
>CAZSNV010000081.1:0-17182 GCA_964608035.1 uncultured Gemmatimonadaceae bacterium
CCCAGTCCGGCGGTCAGCACGAACCGTCCCGCCAGCGTGCCGCCGAAGTGTTCGCGAGCCACCGCGCCAAAGGTCTCGTACGTGCCCTGGATGATTCCCTGCGACCCGATGTAGATCCACGAGCCCGCGGTCATTTGACCGTACATCGTCAGGCCGCGTCGCTCGAGATCGCGGAATACATCCCAGGTCGACCAGCGGCCCACCAGGTTGCTGTTGGCGATCAGGACACGCGGGGCGTGCGGGTGCGTGCGGAAAACGCCAACCGGCTTCCCGCTCTGCACGAGGAGCGTCTCGTCGTCACCGAGCGTGCGCAGCGTGCGCACGATGGCGTCGTAGGCCTCCCACGAGCGCGCCGCGCGTCCGGTTCCACCGTACACGACCAGGTCCTCGGGTCGTTCGGCAACCTCCGGATCGAGGTTGTTCATGAGCATTCGAAGCGCCGCTTCCTGCTGCCATCCACGACACGACAGCGAGGTCCCTCGGGGAGCGCGGATCGCTCCCCGCCTCTCGACGCCATCTTCTGTCAGCGTTGCGCTCATGAACGGCGAGGTCAGAAGTCAGAGGTCAGAGGAACAGCGACTCGGTCGTGAAACGTCCCTCCGCGATCGCAGCGGCGATAAGAAGAATATCAGGCGACACCGGCCGATCGCGGTCCATCGTCGGCACGAGTTCACGGACAGTCGAGTGAGCCTTCTCCACCGGCGCACTCGACCGCAGCGGCCGCCGGAAATCGATGCCCTGCGAGGCGCACAGCAACTCGATAGCCAGCACGTAACGGACGTTCTGCACAACGCGACGCAGCTTCCAGGCGGCGCCCATCGCCATGGGCACGACGTCTTCCTTGCTGCCGTCGGTGGGAATGGAATCGACGCTGGCGGGATGCGACAACACCTTGCACTCACTGGCCAATGCCGCCGCGGTGACCTGCGCGATCATGTAGCCGGAGCTCACACCCGCATCCTCCGTCAGAAACGGTGGGAGTCCCTGATTCAGGTCCGGATGTACGAGGCGATCGATCCGTCGCTCGGCGATGACCGCCAGGTTCGTCATCCCGATCGCCATCACATCGAGGACCATCGCAACCGATTGGCCGTGGAAGTTTCCACCACTGAGGAGCGAGCCGTCCTCGAAAACCAGGGGATTGTCCGTCGCGGCGTTGATTTCGCGCCCGATGATGTCGCCGGCAAATCGCAGGAGGTCGTGCACCGGGCCCTGGACCTGCGGCATGCAGCGCAATGCGTACGCGTCCTGCACGCGCGGATCGCCCACTCGATGTGATTCGCGAATCTCGCTATCGGCGAGAAGGCGCCGCAGCAGCGCGGCGGAGCGAATCTGTCCTTCCTGACCGCGTGCCGCATGGATTCGTTCGTCGAACGCCACCGGCGTCCCCATCAACGCTTCGAGTGATGCGGCGCCCGCAACGTGCGCGGTATCCCACAGGACCAGAGCGTCGGCCAGCGCCAGCGCCGCGACCGCGGTGTGCGCCTGCGTTCCGTTCACAAGTGCGACGCCTTCCTTCGGTCCAAGCTCAACCGGCTTGAGACCACGCTCGGCGAGCAGGGTTGCGGCCGGTCCGCGACGATCGCCCGTGCACAGGTCCCCTTCGCCGAGCATGGAGAGGGCGAGGTGCGACAAGGGCGCGAGATCACCGCTCGCGCCCACGCTGCCCTGCTCCGGAACCGGCGGAAAGAGTCCGGCATTGAGCATAGCCAGGAGAAGGTCCGCCAATTCCGGACGAACACCCGAATGCCCTTTCGCCAGGACGTTCGCCCGGAGCAGCATCATCGCGCGCACTTCTTCCTCCGGAAGAAGCGGTCCGACCCCCGCCGCGTGACTGCGCACGAGATTGACCTGCAGTTCGGCCAACCGATGCGGCGGGATCGTCATCTCCGAGAGCTTGCCGAAGCCGGTGTTCACGCCATACACGGCTTCGCCACTCGCCAGCTTGCGATCCACCACGTCTCGTACGCGCTGCATCCGGACTCGCGCCTCGTCATCGAGACGCACGGGGGCCCGCTCCCGCGCAACACGCACCACGTCCCGCAGGGTAAGCGAGTTGCCGTCGACCGACAGGGCCATTGTCATGTGGGGAATGTCCTCGCGCCCCACAGGCAATTCAAGTCCGATGACTCAACGACGAATGCCGGTGTATCCGCGCGGGTAGTCGCGCGTGTCCCAGTCGAACTTGATGTCCGGCTGCGCCTTCAGCGAGATGTGGAAGTTGAACGTGAAGTTCCCGTTCGGCGCACGCATGAACGCAAACGTCGCATTCCAGTCATGCATCTCGCGCGTGAGCGTGAACAACTGGCTGGCGAACTCCTTTCGCGTGAAATCGTAGGTCGTGGACCACTGCGCCGCCCATTTCTGGGTGATGTGGAACGAGAGCGCCGATTGCGCGTTGGCCTGCGCGGGCGTGACGAAGTATGTGCCGCCGCCGGTTCCGCCAAGTCCCGCGCCCTGCGAATCGCTCGTGGGTGACGCGCGCTGGATGCACTGCTCGTAGAGCAGGAAATCCAGGCGGTACGGCTCGCAGTCGGCGGTTGGGTCGACAGTGACAACCCCGGAGCCCACCGGCGGTCGTGTGCGCTGCGCGCTGTACGTCAGGCTCCAATCCCATCCACGACCCGCGGGCACGCCCATCTGTCCAGCCATCTGGCTGATCGAGCCGGCGATCGGTTGGCCCGCGATGAGGCCCGGCGCCGATGCACCCTGCATGCCTGACGGCGATCGGGCAGTGCCTGGCGCTCCAGAGGTCGACGTATCGGCCAACCGGATGCCGAGCAGTCGCGCGAGTCCGCGCACGATCGGTGAAGCCGGGCCGAGCGAGAGCGATCCGCGGATCGACTCACGATACGGCTTGAAGACCGACGTATCCGAAATCGGATCGCCTTGAAAAAGGGACCAGTCCACACCGACATCGAAACCCGGAAGCAGGTCTGATCGCGCGGTCAGGCCGAACGTCCGGTTTGTCAGCCCGGTTTTCTTCGTTACGCGCGCGCGCTCGAAGTCCCAACCCAGCGAGGAAAACGTGAGCGCGAGCAGCTTGATCTTCTGCCACTGCTCCTCGGGCACGGTGTCGGCGGCCGGGCGCAGCTTGGCCTCGAATGTCGTATTCAGTCCAAGGCTCAAGGTGTGCTGTCGGTTCGCGCCGAGGTAACCGACGCGCGTGCTGCCGACCGCCTCCAGGTATTCGTCGCTGACAGTCCCTTCCGGGGTGTACTGGAAGCTGATCGAGGGTGAAATCGAGTGACGGATTGCCGCCACCGGCCCGAGACCGGGAAAGCGGCGGTACAACGTCGGCGCGACGCTGATGCCCATTGCCGGCCGCAATGAATTGGACACGAATCGGTTTCCAGTGCGCTCGGAGCGCACGAGAAGACCGTGGGGATCGACTTTCTGGATGGAGACGAAGGGTGAGACGTTCCAGGTCCCCTGAAAGAAGCCAGGCAGCGAAAAGTCCGTGTCCCAGTTGACCTCGGTCATGTACGTGCGCTTGTAGACCCTGAGCTCCTTCTTCGTCGTGTCATTCACGTCGACAACGATCTTCCTCGCTGGGAAATCGTTGAAGCGCTCGCTCACATTGAAGGAATTGCGCCAGTTGAATCCGAAGATCTGGACCGGCGTATCGAACCGCATCGACGTGTTGCGGCTGTTCCGGTCGAGCGGGATGCTGTCCAGCGCGCCGCCGGCGCCGGTGATGTAGCGATACGCAAAGTCGCCGACCCGATCGATGTGCAGGTTCTGGGTGTTGGTCAGGTTGAACGACGGCGTCCAGGTCAGCCAATCGCCGGCCGTGATCGGCTTGGACGTGATCGACAACGTCGGGAAGGTGCGATCGATCGCTTCCCTCCCCGGGAACTGTTGCTGCGTGCCGCCGAGCGAGAGGGAAAACGGCCCGCGCCCGGTGGAAAAGTTCAGTTGCGATGAGATGACCTGGACGGCCGCGAATGGATTGAACTGCGTGTTTCGCTGGACGGTGGTATTGGTGACGTAGTTCAGGTTCGCCGACAACTTGGTCCTCTGCGAGAACTCCTGGCGGTGACTGAGGGAGTACTGCTGGTTCGTGGACCCGTCGCGGAGGTAGTGGTATGACACGCCGAACTCACCGCCCAGGAACCGGTCGCGCCATGCATAACGAAAACGGCTGTTGAACTTCACCCAGCCCGGATCGCCCTCGTCCGGCCGCGCGCCGCTGCGCCAGTCCATCGTGAACTGGGCATCGAGGTAATCGGTGAGCGCCAGGTAGTATCCGAAGTCCTCGACCATCCGGCGATACCCCGACCGGTTGCGGATGATGTCCGAGAACCCGATGCGCGGAGGGATGATCCCGCTCCGGCGTCCGCTGCGAACATCCTGGACGATGAACGGCAGCCAGAAGACCGGAACGTCGGCGATGTACAGAATGGCTGGACGGGCGACGATGATGTTCTTCGCGATCATCTTGATCTCGTTCGCCGCGAAGTGGAAATGCGGGGAGGGGTCCTGGCAACTCGTGAACATTCCCCGGCGGGCATAGAACGTCGACATCCCGTCCGCAGTGGTGTCGCCCTTGAAGGCGGCGACGCCGCCGTGGACGATCCACCGCTCGCCGCTTTCAATGGCCGTGGAGACTTCGCGGATGAGTCCTTCGCGACTGCGCACGTCGTAGCGGAGCTCGTGTCTCCCGACGACGTCATCGGGCCCACGAGAAGGATCGCGGAGGAACACCGTGTCGCCGCGCGCCTCGAGGATCTGCGTCGAATCGTTGTAGGTGATCGTGTCGCCGAGCAGGATGGCCGAGTCACGCGCGATCTGGGCCTTGCCGCGCAGGTACAACTCGCGCTCCGCCACCTGCCATCGAACGGAATTGCCCTGGTACCGCGTGATGGAGAAACCAGGGCGCAGGAGCAGCTGCGCCATGACCGAATCCGCCGGATTCCAGGTGATGACGCGCCGCTGCGGCAGTGTGTCCGTCCTCAGCGAGTCACGACGGAAGGCGGAATCAGCGCGGGCAATGGAGTCCAGGCGCGCGACGGAGTCGGCGCGGGCCAGGGAGTCGCGGCGGGCGATGCTGTCGGGGACGGGCCGGACGGGAATTTGCGCTTGAACGGCCCCGGATACCGGGACCAGCGCCAACAGCAGGCTGAGTGCGAACAGAAGCCGGACGGGGGACGGGGGACGGGGGACGGGAGATCGCCACGACTGCTCTCCGCGCCGGATTCTTGCGACCGAGCGTAGCAGCTCGGTCGCTCGCGACAAGGTCACGCCGGCGCCCCGGACGCTCGTGCTTCGGCCGCTTCCGCGTCCTTTTCGCGCTTCATTCTCCATCGGTGCACCACGGCCGACAGGACCACGCTCATTTCGTACAGGGCGTAGAGCGGGCCGGCCATCAGGAGGAGGCTCATCGGATCCTGGCCCGGCGTGATGAACGCGCCTAACAGGATCGACCCGACGATCGCGAAGCGCCGGAAGCGATGGAGCATCGACGGCGTAACGATGCCCAGCAACGACAGCAGCAGGATGACCGTCGGCAGCTCGAACGCGACACCAAGGGCGACCGACATGCCCATCGCGAATCCGAAGTACTCGGACACGCTGATCATCGGCTGCAGCGATTCCGACTGGATGCCGGCGAAGACCTTGAGCGTGAGCGGGAGGATGACAAACCACGACAGCGCACATCCGGCCAGAAACAGGAGGGCGGCCATCACCAGGATGGGGATGACGACTTTTTTCTCGTGCCTGTACAGCGCCGGAGAGAGGAACCCCCAGAGGTGCCACACGATAACCGGTGACGCGAGGATGGTTCCCAGCAGCAGGGACAGATTCATGATCACCCTGAAGCCGGCCGCGGGATGCGTATAAATCAGCTTTCCATCGGACAGGTAGGGCTGGATCGGCTGCGCCAGGAAACGCAGGATGAAATCGTCGTTCGTGAACAGGAAGTAAAACGAAATGCCTACCCCGATGACGAGCGCGCCCAGGGACCAGACGATTCGCCACCGCAGTTCCTCGAGATGGTCGAGGAACGGCATTTCACCAGACTTGCCAGGGCCCATCTGACGCTTCGTCAGAAGGGAGGGTTCCGGCTCAGCCAGTCCGTCGCGAGTGCGGCAGCATCCGACCGGGGGTAGTTCTTCACTACTTCCTGCATCGCAGCGCGGGCCTCAGCGCGTTTTCCCTGTCGCGCCAGCGAAAACCCCAGCTTGTACTACGAATTCGACGCGGCCTCGGTCGACGGGTAGCGCAGCACAACGAGCCGGAAAACGCTGTCCCCCGACACTCGGTTCCCTTCGGCGGCAAACGACTCGCCAATGCTCGTTAAGGCATCGGGGGCACGATCGGAGTTGGGATACTCCGTCAGCAATCGATTAAAGGCGTCCCTCGCGGCGGACCAGGCGTTTGCAGCCAGCTGATCGCGGCCGATCTGGTACAGAACATTCGGTCCTTCGGTGATCCGAGGAGGAGCCACGGTTGCTACCGGTTTCGTGGTATCACCCGGTGGTGCCGGTGGCATTGTCGCACGCATCGTCTGCTCCATCGCCTGTCGGTTTCGTTCCTCGATATCGGCGCGGAAACTCTGCATCGCGGCCTGGGTCAGTCCCATCCGCTCACCAAGCTGCAGGAGCTGCTGTCCGAGGGAAAACAGCTCCTGCCGTGTGGCCCCCTGAAACACGACGAGCCGAGCGCCCAGTTCACGCACCGAGTCCCGAACGCTTATCAGGGTTGTGTTCAGCGTGGCGGTGATGTCGGTGAGTTGCCGCGCGCGGGCGGAATCGGCGCGGGCCTGCATCGTCCTCAAGGACAGGATGTCCTCCTGGAGGATTCGCACGTCGTTGCGCGTGGCAAAGCACGCGTTCGAGGCGAGAATCAGCGCGGCCGGTACGAGCAAGCGAAGCTTCATGGTCAGACGGGATACGGGGGACGGGAGACGGGAGTCTCCCGTCCCCCGGCATACCGTGGACGTGCCACTCAAATCTATTCGGCCGGGCCTACTGCGGTGGGACGATGTTGGTTCCACCAGCGGTGATCTCGAACTCCGCGCGCCGGTTTCTTGCCCAGGCGTTCTCATCCGCACCGCTCGTCGAGGGGCGCTGCTCGCCATAGCTCACGATGGCAATGCGAGCACCATCGACTCCGTTGTCGGTGAGGTATCGCCTGGCGGCCGCCGCGCGCCGCTGCCCGAGTGCGTCGTTGTATTGGTCCGAACCGCGCTCATCTGCATGTCCTGAAATCCGGATCGCCACGCCGGCGTTCGCCCGAAGAATCGGCAGCTTGGCATCCAGTGCAGACTTCGCGTCCCCGCGAATGTCAGCCGCGTCGTAATCGAAGTAGATGGTTGCCATCAGCGTGTTCCTCGCCCGCTCGATCGCCGACGCACGACCGCGCTCGGCCGCCTCACGCGCCAACCTGTCGCGCTCGGCGTTGGCCGCGGCGGCGGAGTCGGCGGCACGTTGGCGACACGCGGCATCACAGGTCTCTCTCGGGACCGGCTGAGCGGTATCCGTGGGCGTCGCCACCGTCTCCGGGGTTTTGCGACAGGCAGACACGCCAACGATCGCGACCATCGCCAGGGCGATGCCTCGGTGAATGCGGGTCATTTCTTTTCCTCTTTGGGGCGGGAGGGGGAAACAAACACTAATGAACGACGAGACGTGGTGACCAGGCGCCAGCCCTGGCGCCACTGGCCGCATGAGTGAGTTGACGGACGCGATTCGACTCCGTGTCCAGGATCCACAGCTGCCAGCTACCGGACCTGTTCGAAGTAAAGACGAGGTGACGGCTGTCAGGTGACCACGACGGATCCTCGTTCCTTCCCTCGTTGGTGTATTGCCGCGGCGTGCCGCGATCGCGCGGACTCACCGAGTAGATCTGAGTACGCCCGTCCGTTTCGGCCTGAAAGGCAACCAGACGTCCATCGGGCGACCATGAGGGATCCGTCCGCTGCGACTTATCCCCGAAGTTGAACGGCGTCAGCGCCTCGGCGTTAGTGCCGTCGGCATCGGCGATGTAGAGACCCAACCCGCCCGGCCGGTTCGTGACGTAGACGATCCGGCGCCCGTCGGGGCTGTACGAGGGCGACACGGCGTCCATGCCGCGGCTGACCGTGACGCGGCGTGGCGAATCAGTGCCGGAGGTGGGCACTGCGTACAAGTCGGTGCCGTTGTCGAGACCGTGCGCGTACAGGACCGTCTCGCCATCCGGCGAAAAGACCGGCGAGGTGTTGACCGAGCCCACTGGCGCGCGGAGGGTGCGCGACGCGCCGCTGGTGGCGCTCATCTCACGAATCACGACACGTGTGCCGTCGTTGGTCATGACGGTGTAGACGATGTGCGTCGCCTTGGGGTGCCACCCCGGGTAGAGCGCCGGCGGATCGGTTCCTGTGAGTGCGGTGGGGTTCGCGCCATCGCTGTCGACCTGCCAGATCCGACCGCCTGACGAGTAGAGAACGCGCGACGCCGCGGCGCCGCGGCCGCCCGTCACCCAGAACTCGATCGCGTCGGAGATCGCGTGGAGCTGTTGCCGCCAGTCGGGCGACAACGGCGCGGCGGCCAGCGGAAAGTCCTTCACTCGCTCGACACGCTGCGTGCGCACGTCGTGCACGGCCACATGGAGGCCCGAGCTGGTCATGGTCGCCTGGACCATGGCGGCGGCGCCAAGCCGCGCGTACAGCGGATAGTTGAACTGCCCGCGGCTGCCGTCGGACGTGGTATCCATGACGATCGCTTCGCCGGCGATGACATTGGTCCGATCGCCGAAGTCGAGATCGCGCTGAAGAATCGCGCGCACCGAGTCCCCGTTCAGGCCGTTGACGGGGAGGACCAGCACGCCGGGCTTGGTGCCGGGCGCGTAGGTGAGACCGATCCGCACCGTGAGCGAAGAATCCTGGGCGCGCGCTTCGCTGCCGCGCAGGACAAAAGCCAGCGCGGCCATCAGTGCCAGTGCGCCCGAACGCCGGACCGACAGTCGCATCATCGGATGATCTTTGGGTCGAACGTGAAAATAATCGTGAGGGCGTCGTCGCTGTACCCTTCAGGCAGCGCCCCGAATGCGCGCGCCGAGCCGGCTGCTTCCACCGCGCCTTTTGCCTCGAGGTCGAATCCGTAGCTGCCTGACGGCCTCAGGACCGAGATCGAGAACACACTCCCATCTTTCCTGATGACGAACTGCACCTCGGCGCTCAGCATTTGCTTCTGGCGCGGATCAAACCGGAGCGCGATCTGGGTGATGATGTTGTGCAGATAGGCCGGGAAGGGAAAATCCTTTCCGACGGTGCTGACATTCGCGACATCGGTGCCCTTGCCGCCCGTTTCGCCTCCGCCAGCCTTGGGCGCCGGCGTATCGAACCGCGCGCTCTTCGCGTCAGGCACCTGGGTCGCCCGCGACGGGGTGCGACTCGCTTCCGGCTGGCGCCTGACGGGTGGCGCCGTCTCCTTGGGCTGCATTTCGGCGCGCTTGGGCAAGGGCGCGTCAGGCTCCGATTTGGCGGGCGCCTCGTTCACGATGCCGACCTGGCGGGGACCCGCTGGTGCCGCGATCAGGTTCACCGCGTACACCTCGCCACGTGGCCGTGATTCCCGCGCCGCGATGAGGGCGAGGGCCACAAGACCCACGTGGACCACGGCCGAAAGGGTGACGGGGAGACCGAGGCGCGGCATGCCTGACGAGGCGCGCATAGCGTGACTCACTTCGGCCGCGCTGGCTCTTGATCGGTGACGACGCCCAGGTTCGTCACGCCGGCGTTACGGACGACCGCCATCACTCGGGAAACGTGCTCCCAACTCGCACGCTTATCGGCACGTAACGATACCCCCTGCGCGGCTTTCGAACCTACCAGTGCCTTGAAGGTCGCCGCAAACTGGCCGTACGTGACAAGATCCTTGTCGACAAAGATCCTTCCCGCCTGATCGATGGTGATCACGAGGCTGCTCTTATTCTCCAATGGGCGCGCGTCCGCCACCGGCAGCTTCACGTCGACGCCACCCTGCATCAAGGGCGCCGTGATCATGAAAATCACCAGCAGGAGCATCATCACGTCGATGAGGCTCACCACGTTGATCTCGGCGTTCAAACGAAGCCGCCCAGCCCTGCGCCGTCTCACGTTCTCCACACCCTCCGTTAACCTGGGACCTCTGAGCTCTGAGCTCTGAGCTCAGAGCTCAGAGTCAGATCCGCCCTTCCCGTACCAACAATGCGATCAATTCAGATCCAAACCCCTCAAGCTCCCCATCGATCCCGTTCAACTGGTTCGCAAAGATGTTGTACCCGAACACCGCCGGGATGGCGACGGCCAGTGCGAACGCCGTCGCGGTGAGGGCCTGCGCCACACCCGGCGCCACGGCTCCGATGTTCCCCGATCCACTCTGCGAGATGCCGAGGAACGAGTCGATGATGCCTAACACCGTGCCCAGCAAGCCGATGAGCGGACTGACCGACCCGATCGTCGCCAACGCAGTGAGGTAACGACCCAGCGCATCACGCTCGGCATCCGTCGTCGAATCGAGGACCTGACGAAGCGCCTCCACCTGGGCCGCGCTCAATCGCGCTCCACGATCCGTCGTCGCCCCGATGGCAGGCGGGGTATCAGCGAGAAACCCGTTCGCCCGGTTGAACATCCGGGTGAAGGGGTTCGGCTTCCCCCTCGACGCGAGTCGAGCAGCCTCCTCGAGCGTGCGAACTCGTTCGAATTCGGTGATGAACTTCGCGCCAGCCCGCCGCGCGCTGCGCAGCTCCATCCATTTCGAGAAGATGATGGTCCAGCTGATGGCTGAGAGGAGCGCGAGAAACGCAAGGACAACCTGCGTCACGGTGTCCGACGCCGTGATCAGTTCCAGCGGAGTTCCCGGGACAGGCTGCCCGCCCTGCATGACGAGGATCGCGGTCACGTCACGGTCGCCCGTGCCCGCGCTTCGAAATACTCGTAGGTCATGCGAAGACCGTCATCAAGGTTGACCTCCGGCCGCCATCCCAGTGACTTCATGGCCTTCTCAATGGAAACAGCGGAGCGAGGCAGTTCGCCGGCGCGCGCCGGCGTGTGATGAACCGGAACCGAAGTGGCCGCAGCCCGCTGCAGCGTCGCAGCCAGATCCAGCACCGAGGTCTCGCGACCTGTCCCGATGTTGAAGGCCCTCACATCGACCTGGCGTTGTGGTGGAAGCGGGACCGTCGCCGCCGCCAGGTTCGCCCGCGCCACGTCACCAGCGTAGACGTAATCGCGCGTCTGGAGCCCGTCGCCAAATACGGTGAGAGGTTCTCCCTTCAGCACGCGATTGCAGAAGATGGCTACGACGCCGGCTTCGCCGTGCGGGTCCTGCCGCGGACCGTAGACATTCGAGTACCTCAGCGCGACGGTGTCGACCTTATGCACGCGTGCGTAGTACGCCAGGTAGAGCTCCACGCTGAACTTCGCGATCCCATACGGCGACTCCGGATCCTTCGGCATGTCCTCGACACTGGGAATCGGAACAAAGTCGCCATAGATCGCACCGCCGGTCGATGAAAACACTACGCGGGTCAGGTGACCACCGGCGCGCACTGCCTCGAGCAGGTTGAGCGATCCCAGCACGTTGATCCCGGCATCCATGACAGGATCGGTGACGCTCTTGCGGACGTCAATCTGCGCTGCAAGGTGGCACAGGATGTCGAAGCGACCTTCGCGAACCACGCGCGCCGCGTCCTCCGATCCGATGTCCATGTGATGAAGGACCGCGCCTGCGGGCAGATTCTCGCGCCTGCCTGACGAGAGGTTATCCAGGATCTCGACCTGGTAGCCTGCCTCCAGCAGCCGGTCCGCGACATGCGAGCCGATGAAACCGGCGCCTCCTGACACGAGCGCGCGCTTCGTCATGCGCTTCCCCTCAACGACCGCCCGTCACCCGGCATTCAAATCTCCCTGATCTGAGGCTGCTCAATAGGACGAACGGCGCCGGGCGTCTGCCCTGCGCCGTGTGCGGCACCAGCGAAGTCGGCCCTGAGCGATCGGCGCCAATCTAATCGCGGGCGCCCTCGTTAGGGAAGTTTTTCCGTCACTCGCACCGTCAGACCTGCTGCGAGCGAGCCGAGCGACTGACGAACGACGAGTGCCGTGGCGCTCCGTGCGTCGACGCGAACAACCTCCGCGATCCCCACGATTGTGCCTCCACGACCGCCGTAGATGGTCACGCGATCACCGAGGCGCACACCCGCCGCGGCGCCGATATCAAGGATGAGCGCGTGCTGGAGCGTCGGCAGCATTGACTCGCTGGCCACCCACGCCACGCGGCCACGCACGCCGTCGCTCACCGGCGTCAGGCGGCCGGCCGGGAGTGCCGGCATCGCAATCGACGGCAGCACGGCATCGCTGCACGACATCGCGTCGAACTGCGCAACCACTTCCGCCCTTGCCGGCTGCCCCTGAGCGGCGGCGCTCGTCAGGCGGACGATCGCCGTCGGAAACACAACGGCGCCCAGTCCCGTCAGGACTGGCCCGCGCCGGACCAGAAGCCACCGCGAGTCAGCTTCCGCGGCGGCTCCGCCTGGCAGCTGTATCGACAGCGTTCCGTGAAGCAGCACGCCTCCCGCATCCGGTGCGGCCGTGGCGCCAATTGAAACACAGCGGCCACTCCGGTCCATTTCACCGGCATCGATGACAAACGGCGCCGAAACGGCCTCGAATGCACTCGCCGGCACGGGCGCCGCGACCGGCGCTATGGAGTCGCGCGGCGCGAATCCACCCCCGGGCCGCACGCCGAAGAAGATCGTGCGACTGGTATCTCTTGGTGGAGGGCGCTGAGGTGCGCTCGTGGGCGCGGGCGCGCTCCGCGGAGGCGCGACGGGTCGAATCGGCTCGGCGGCCTGAGGTTTCGACGCGGCTTTCCCCGGGATTCGGAGAGTAGCCCCGACCGGCAGCGCCACTGCTCCTCGAATCGACGCGTTGACGGCGAGGATTTCCCGCCACCTCGCGCCGTCGCCGAGGTAGGTCGCCGCGAGATCCCACAGCGTGTCGCCGCGCCTGACGACATGCGTGCGCGCAGAGTCCGCGCCTTGGGCCGAAAGCTGCGCGGGGGCCACCAGGGCCCCCGCGATGACCATCATCAGCCAGCTAGAACGGAAGATCGTCGTCTTCATCTTCGAGCGCGCCTGGGAAGTCCTCGAAATCTCCCCCGGCTCCTGCATCGGCTGTCGCCGCCGCAGCCGAGGATCGCGCGCGTTCCGGCGCGGCACTTCGGGATCGGCCGCCGCCGTTCTCTGCATCACCACCCGCTCCGGGACGCGAGCCGAGCATGATCATCTCGCGCACCTTGATCTCGGTCGTGTAGCGCGTCTGTCCTTCGCGGTCCTGCCACTGGCGGTACTCGATGCTGCCCTCGATGTACAGCCGGTCGCCCTTCTTCACGTAGCGCTCGACAACATCGGCGAGACCTCCGCCGGAGGCGCGGCCGTTCCAGAGAACGCACCGGTGCCACTCGGTCTTTTCCTGTTTGTCGCCACTCGGACCATTCCAGGTCCGCGTCGTGGCGAGGTTGAACTGCGCGACCCGCGCCCCGTTGGGCGTCGCGCGCACCTCGGGATCGTTCCCCACGTTCCCGATCAGCATCACTTTGTTCAGGCTGCGACTCACGTTTCCTCCTGGCGAGTAAAGGTAACTACGTCGCCAAGCACAGTATGAAGGGGCCTCGGGCCCCACGCAAACTTGGGAACGCGTGGGGTAGTTATTCAACGCAGGGTCGAGGCTCGAGGCTTGAGACTCGAGGGAAGGTTGAAGTTACAGCCATGAGGGAACTGACAACTAGAACTCGACCCTTCCCTCGAGCCTCAAGCCTCAAGCCTGTACCCTGTACTTCATCACAATCGCGTCCTCGATCGGCCGGGCGTAGTAGCGCACGCGCCGCCCCACAGCCTCGAACCCGGCCGACGAATACAGGCTGATCGCGGCTGCATTCGAAGCCCTGACTTCGAGAAACATCTCCCGGCAGCCGCGCCCACGCGCAGTGGCCACGGCTTCGCCGAGCAGCCGTCGCCCCAATCCCTGGTGTTGCATCAGCCGGGCCACGGCAAGATTCGCAAGTTCCGATTCAACTCCGGTGAGGAGCACGATGGCGTAGCCAACCACCGCGTTCATGTCGACCGCAACGAGGAACAGAACCGGGGGCGCATTGACGAGATCGGCGAAGGAACGCCGGCTCCAGGGATCGTTGAAGACTGCGCGCTCGATCGCGGCAACATCATCGAGATCACCCTCCCGGGCAGGACGAATCGTCACCGACGCCGGCTGTGCGCGCGCCGCCATCAGTCGCCACCAAGTTCGCGGCCATGCGCCGCTTCCCATCGAACCTGCGCCTCGGCCTTGCGGCCGTATTCGGGCTCCCACGTGGTCATCTCCACGGAGTGCGCAATTCCCTGGCTGATCAGCATGCCGAATCCACGGGCGTGCGGCGATCGATGAGGTGATTCCGCAGGCCCGACGATCTGGGCACCCAGCAACGACGCGTGTTCCTCCAGCAGTGCGCGTGTCGTGCGCCAGGCTTCGCCGGGACGAATCGAGCCGTCTGACTCAACCTCGACGTCCTGGCAGAAGAAGTCACCCCGCATTGCATCAAGGGCGACGACATACCGGCCGGCACTCAGCTTCGGCTCCGCCGCCGAAACCACAAGCAGAGTCGATTGTGCGACGAGCAGCGGGATTTCCCGCGCGGCGCAGAGCCCTTTGGCGATCGAGGCGGCAATGCGGAGTGAGGTGAAGCTTCCGGGACCAGTCCCACAGGCAATGGCGTTGAGTTGATCGACATGAATCCCGGGACCCGAGAAGAGCGCGGCGACCGCCGGCATCAGCCGCTCCTCTTGCTCGCCCCGCATCGCGACGACCGACTGGCCGACGATCATCCCGTCGCGAATGAGCGCGACGGAGCCAGCATACGTCGAGGCGTCCAGCGCTAAGACGAGCACGGTTCAGGCGACGTGAAGTCGCCGATGATTGTCATCATCCGCGATGTGTTCGAGTCGAATCCGAAGGGCGCCAGCAGGCAAGCGACTACCGGCGCGCTCCGGCCATTCCACGAGGACGATTTCGCCACTGTTGACAATGTCGTCCCAAGCCAGGTTCGTGAGATCGTCCGGACCGCTCAACCGATAAAGGTCAAGGTGATAGACGGTTGCGCCATTCACGTGATACTCGTTCACGAGCGCGAATGTCGGACTGGTCACATCATCGCGGATTCCCACACCGCGACAAATCGCCTGCGCCAGCGTCGTCTTCCCAGCGCCGAGTTCGCCTTCGATCGCGACCATTACCGGGACCTTGAGGCTTTTGCCGAATTCCTCACCCCATGCACGCAACTCGTGAATCGTGAATCGTGAATCGTGAATCGTGGGGAATCGGGAATCGATGTTGCCGTCCTCTGGCCTCCGGCCTTCCGCCTCTGGCCTCAGTTGGTGCCTGGTGCCTGATGCCTGATGCCTTGCGTTCATTTCGACGCTCGAATGGCCGCGAACGCATCTCGCCGCCGCGGAGCCGCGTCCCGCTTCGCCTTCAGTTCAAACACGTCATCGCGCAGTCGGGCGGCCGCCTCGAAATCCAGCTCTTCGGCCGCTGATCGCATCTCATCCTCGAGCTGCCGGATCATCTCGTCGAGCTGCGCTGGATTGTAGGTCGCCGGGGTCTCCGCCACTTTCCGCAGCCGATCGCGCTCTTCCTTCTCCATGCGCGAATCGGCGACGCGAGTGACGAAGCGCACCTCGGCCACGCTCTTCGACACGCTGCGGGGCGTGATCCCGTGCTCGGCGTTGAACGCCACCTGGATTTCGCGCCGGCGGGACGTCACTTCGATACACCGCTTCATCGAGTCCGTCATCCTGTCGGCGTAGAAGATCGCCCGGCCGCGCACGTGCCGGGCCGCGCGTCCCGTGGTCTGGATCAACGACCGGTCGCTGCGGAGGAACCCTTCCTGATCCGCGTCGAGGATCGCGACCAGCGACACCTCCGGCAGATCGAGACCTTCGCGCAGCAGGTTGATGCCCACCAGCACATCGAACTCGCCTAACCGGAGGCCGCGGACGATCTCCATTCGCTCGATCGCGTCGATGTCCGAATGCATGTACCGCACGCGAACGCCCATCTGCTGCATGTAGTCCGTGAGATCCTCGGCCATCCGCTTGGTGAGCGTCGTGACCAGCACGCGCTCCCCGCGCCGTTCTCGAATCCGGATCTCATTGAGGAGATCGTCCACCTGGCCGCGCACGGGCCGGACCTCGATCTCCGGATCGACCAGCCCCGTGGGGCGGATGATCTGCTCGACGACGACCCCATCGCTCAGCTGCAGTTCCAGGTCCGCCGGCGTCGCGCTGACGAAGAGCGCCTTGGGCACCAGCGAGAGGAACTCATCGAAGATCAGCGGGCGGTTATCGAGCGCTGAGGGAAGCCTGAATCCGTATTCGACCAGGACCTCCTTCCGGGCGCGATCTCCGTTGTACATCCCGCGGATCTGAGGCAACGAGACATGGGACTCGTCGACCATGACGAGGAAGTCGGCGGGGTAATAGTCCAGCAGGCACGCCGGTCGCTCACCCTCTTTTCGACCCGACAAGTGCCGCGAGTAGTTCTCGATGCCGGCACAGGTCCCGATCTCGAGCATCATCTCGATATCGAAATTCGTGCGAGACTCCAGGCGCTGCGCCTCGAGCAGCTTCCCTGCATTCCGCAGCAGCGGCAAACGCTCTGCCAGCTCGGCGCGAATGGCAGCAACGGCTCGCTCGAGGCTGGGCCGATTCGTGATGAAGTGCTTCGCCGGATAGATGCCGGCGCGGTCGAGCACCGCGATGGTCTCGCCGGTGAGCGCACTGATCTTCGAGATGCGCTCGATCTCATCACCCCACATCTCGACACGGACACCCTGCTCTTCATACGCGGGGAAGATCTCTACCGTGTCCCCGCGCACCCGGAACGTGCCGCGCTCGAACGCGACGTCGTTGCGCGAATACTGGATGTTCACCAGCTGCCGGAGAATCGTGTTGCGGGGAATCCGCTGGCCTTTCTCCAGCATGACCATCTGTTCGCGGTACTCGATCGGATCACCCAGGCCGTAGATCGCGCTGACGGTGGCGACGATGACGACGTCCTCGCGCTCCATGAGACTCGACGTCGCCCGTAATCTCAGCCGGTCGATGTCCTCGTTGATCGACGCGTCCTTCTCGATGTATGTGTCCGTCGTCGGTACGTAGGCCTCGG
>CAZSNV010000082.1:0-17181 GCA_964608035.1 uncultured Gemmatimonadaceae bacterium
GAACGGTGGCGTGGACAAGACAACCAAGACCTTCACGATCACTGTGACGCCGGTGAACGACGCTCCGGAGATCACGTCGTTCAGCGCGACCGGTGTGCCGACTGAGGCTGGCGTTCCCGTGACCGCGACGGGAACGTTCAGCGACGTGGACCTGGCAGACTCCCCGCCCGACAGTCATACCGCGACCATCGATTGGGGCGACAACTCGACGAGCCAGGCCATGATTACCGGAACCGGGACCTCGCGCACGGTGAGCGGTTCGCATACATACTCGAGCGCGAACGTCTACACAGTGACGCTGACAGTTACGGACGCCGGCAACTTGAGCGATACGGAGGTCTTCCGCTACGTCGTGATCTACGATCCGGACGCGGGCTTCGTGACGGGCGGTGGCTGGATCACATCACCGTTAGGCGCCTACCCGACGAATCCATCGCTAACGGGCAAGGCGAACTTCGGTTTCGTCTCCAAGTACCAGAAGGGGCAGCAGACCCCGACGGGGAATACCGAATTCCAGTTCCACGCCGCCGGCTTGAATTTCAAGAGCTCCTCCTACGAATGGCTCGTGGTCGCTGGTGCCAAGGCGCAGTACAAAGGCTCGGGGACCATCAATGGCAGCGGTGACTACTTCTTCATGCTGCAAGCGATCGACGGCGCCCTCAACGGCGGCGGCGGAACCGACAAGTTCCGGATGAAGATCTGGAATAAGACCACGCTCCAGGTCATCTACGACAATCAGGCGGGCGCGAGCGACACCGCTAACCCGGTCACGGCGCTCGGCGGCGGGAGTATCGTGATTCACTCGAGGTAGCTGCGGCAGAGATGTGCGCGAGGGCGGACGACAGTAGTGTCGTCCGCCCTCGTCGTGCTGTGCCGAGCCTCTCTCTCCTGGAACCCCTCACACCCCCGGCCTTTCTTCTTCATCTTCTTCAGCCACGCCCGCGGTATCACCACCCCATCCTTCCGCAGCGTGAGCTCCGCGCGTGCCTCAGATCCTCGAGAAACATCTCTTCCGCTTCCCTGCCTAACGTGACATCCTCGATCACCGCGTCGAGCTCGTAGTTGAACGCCACCCCCAGCGGATTGACGCACCAATTGTCGACCGGGATCCGCGATGTCTTCGTCAACGGCGTTTCAAGCACGAAGTTGATGGGAAACTGCCCTCGGGCTCTGCCAGGGGGCGGTTTGGTTCAGGCGCGCTGATGTCCCCGACGGTCTCGCGGAAGCGGCAGTACAAAGCGATGGGTGGAGGCGCGGCGCGGAGCGCCAATGCACATTTAGTAGGCCCCTGCCGAGTTGGCACACGCATTGCACGCATGCCTTCGCTCGTCCCTGCCCGAGGGCTGATCGGGCTGTGGTCTGCGAGAGGTTCGCGCCTGACGCTACGCGATGACACGCAGCCCGTAGCTTCGGTGCGCCTGCCACCCGCGGTCAGGACCCGGTGATGATCACGTCACCACACCCAGTCGAGCGCGTCGATCACGATTCCCGCGATGCCGGCAATCGAGAATCGGCAGCGTATTGGGACGGGATCGCCGCCGAGTGGGAGCACATGGGCGCGGGAAAAGCGTGGCGCATGGTGAGTGACGCGGTCAATGTCCGTCTCCTGGAACGCTGGCTGCCCCGCGATCCAAACGGCAGCGTGCTGAAGACGGACTTGTTCGACGAGGCAACTGGGACGGGACTCGTTCCGTGGCTGTCAGCTTCCTTTGCCCGCGTTTCCGCCGTCGACATTTCGCCGGCGCTGGTGGGGATCGCTCGAAACCGGCACCCCGGTATTCTGGCGGAGGTGGCGGATGTGCGCTGCCTGCCGTTCGAGAGCGAGTCCTTCGATTGCGTCGTATCGAATTCCACGCTCGATCACCTGCCCACACGCAACGACATTGCTGTCGCTGTGCGCGAGTTGCACCGAGTCATTCGTTCCGGCGGCCATCTCCTGATCACGCTCGACAATCCCGTCAATCCCATCGTCGGGTTCCGCAACATGCTTCCCGACAGGCTGCGTCGCGGCTTGTTCCCCTATGCACTCGGCGCGACGCTTGGCCCGCGCCGGTTACGGTTACTGCTCGAGCAGAGCGGATTCGACGTGCTGAAGGCCGGCGCTGTGTTCCATAGTCCACGCGTGCTGGTGGTCCTGGGTGGCCGCCTCGTCGATCGCCGGCGCGCGACCACGAAGCGGCGTTATGCGGATGTGTGGAGGTCCTTCGAGTGGCTCGGCGCGCTGCCCACGCGATACCTCACCGGCCACTTCGTGGCAGTGCTGGCGCGAAGGCGATGACCCGACGGCCGGGGTCGTGGCGTGAGGTCGCGGCAGCTGCTGGATTTCTCGTCAGGCTTGGCCCCTTCCTCCGTAGTCCTGTTTCAGCCAGCACGGCCCGCCAACGTCTCGAGACGTCGCTCGCGGCGAGGCAACAGTCGTTCACGCGCACTCTTCGTCGCGCAATCTTCGACTATCCGGCCAGCCCGTATCGGCACCTGCTGGCATCGGCGCGCATCACGGGCAGCGACGTCGACCGACTCGTCGACGAGGTAGGTGTCGAGGGAACGCTCGAGCGCCTGTACGATGCCGGAGTGCATGTCACACTGGAGGAGTTCAAGGGCGTGAAGCCGCTGCAACGGCCGGGAGTCGAACTCGCACTGCGGCCCGAGGACTTCGACAATCCGCTGAGCGCGCGCGAGTATGAAGCGAATACCGGCGGTTCCGGCGGCGACGCCCGTCGCATCCTGGTCGGACTCGACCTGCTCGAGCATGAAGCGCTCTATCACGCAGGATTCTACGAGGCTCATGGCGCGAATTCGTGGCGAGCCGGGTTATGGCTGCCAGCGCCACCGGGAGCGGTCGGAATCAAGAGTGTCCTGATCCGGGCGAAGCTCGGGGCGCCAGTCGCGCGCTGGTTCTCCCAGATACGTCCGGACAGAGTCGGCGTAAAGCACAGGGCGTTCGCGGCCGCGACCCGCGCCGTGGCGAGCGTGAATGGCTGGAAGTTTCCGCGACCCGAATACACGCCGGCCGCTGACGCAAGTCGTGTGGCGGCCTGGCTGGCGGAGCAACGCGCGAACGGACCGGGCGTCATCCTCCTGACGACGCCAAGCGCCGCGGTGCGCACCTGCAGCGCAGCGCTGGAACGCGGGTTGGATGTCGCCGGCGCCCTCTTCGTCCTCGTCGGTGAGCCGTTCACGCAGGCCAAAGCACAAGTCCTCGCATCAGCCGGATGCCACGCCGCGACGCACTACGCGATGGTGGAGGCCGGGATGATCGGTCTTGCCTGTCGAGCGCTGGTGGCGCCTGACGACGTTCATCTGGTGAGTGACAAGGTCGCCACCATTCAGCGCGACCGCTCCGGGAATGGCAGCGGCACAACCCGCGCGCTCTTTCACACGTCGCTCCTCGCGGCGGCGCCGAAGGTCCTGCTCAACGTCGAGAGCGGCGACTCCGGTGTAATTGAGGAGCGCGATTGCGGATGCGGTGTCCTCCCGGGGTCGTTTCGCCGGCATCTCCACACGATCCGCAGCTACGAAAAACTGACCAGCGAAGGGATGCACTTCCTCGGGACGAGCCTCATCAGCCTGGTGGAGGAGGTTCTCGTCAGGCGGTACGGGGGCCGGCCGACCGACTGGCAGTTGGTTGAGCGCGAGGAGGGCGGTTTGCCGAAGGTTTCGCTCGTCGCGAGCCCCGCGATCGGAGCGCTCGACGACCGCGACGTCGTGCGCACGGTACTGGATTATCTGCGGCAACGCGGTCCGGGAGAGCAGCTCATGGCAGAGGTCTGGGAGAATGGTGAGACCCTGCGCGTCATACGCGCCGAGCCTCACGTCACCGCCGCCGGAAAGATCCAACCTCTGCAGAAGCTCTGATGCTTGCGATACTGCAGTTCGACTCGCCCGCGCTCCCGTTGGTCGAGCGGATGATGGCTGCAGGCCGGCTTCCGGTGCTCAGCACCCTTCGATCCAGGGGACGATGGCTATCCATTGATGCGAAGGCGACCTTCCTGCAGTCCTCGACGTACATGACGCTCTGTACCGGCGTCGACGTGCGCGACCATGGGGTGTACTCGGCCGTTCCCTGGTCGGCCGCCGAGCAACGGCCGCGGTTCATGTATGCGTACGCGCACCCGCCGACCATCTGGGAGCGCCTAACGGCGCGCGGACGGCGCTCACTCGTCGTCGATCCAACGCTGGCGTGGGCGCCGCAGTCGATGAACGGCGTCTTCCTTGGCGGCTGGCAGTTCGAGGATCGGATGAGCGCGCGGGCTGTTTCGTGGCCGCGCGGACTGCGCCGGGACCTGGCGCGGCGCCATGGCCGCTCTCCGGCGCTCGACGATGTGTACGGAACGCGCGACGCGGCGTCTCTGCTGGCCTGGCGCGATCACCTGGTCAACGCGCCGGCCCGCGTCTCGTCGGTGGCTGTCGAACTGTTGCGCCGCGAATCATTCGACGTTGCCTGGCTGAACGTCGCCGCGCCACACAAGGCCGGACATCACCTGTGGGATCCAGCGGCCGTGATGGACGGATCGTTAGGCGCGGATGACGAACGTTCACTCCGGGATGGCCTCGCCGACGTCTATGAGGCCGCGGATGCCGCGCTCGGACTGATTCTCGAAGCCCTGCCGCCGGCCGCCGACGTCATCGTCTTCACGCCGACCGGGATGGGAGCCAACACCAGCCGGGCTGACTTGCTGCCCGGAATGCTGGACGCCGTTCTGAGGGGCCACGCTCGCATCAGCACCGGCTCGAAACATCGCTCACCCATCTGGGCGCTGCGGTCGGCGGTGCCGATCGCCTGGAGGAATCGCGTCGCGCGCCTCCTGCCTGACGACGTCGTGGCCGACCTGGCGACGCGGCTGTACATGCGCCTCGACTGGTCACGGACCAGGGCAATGGCCGTTCCCGGTGAGAACAAGGGCTACATTCGCTTCAACCTGCGCGGCCGGGAGCGGCACGGAGTTGTAGACGCGGACGAAGTGGTCGAGCTTACCGCCAGCATCGCCCGCGGACTGCTGACATTCACCGATCCGGATGGTTCGCCGTCGATCTCCAGAGTGGAGCGCATGACCCAGCTGACGGATTGGGGCAGTCAGGTCGGCGTGCTGCCTGACCTGGTCGTGCACTGGGGTGACAGTCCAGGCGTGCGCGTCGCGCGGGTGCAATCACCCGTGTTCGGCGAGGTCGTGCGAAATGGCGTTGGCAGTGGAAGGTCGGGAAATCACGTGGACGATGCGTGGGCGATCGTCGCGCCCGGTGCCTCACGTCTCCGCGACATCGGGCGTGTTCCACGAATCGTCGATATCGGCGCGACGGCCTGCGCCTTGTCTGGAGCGGATGAGCGGGGATTGAGCGGTACATCGCTACTCGAAAGATCCTGATGGACACGACTGATTCTCCGGCCGGTCTCCGCGGATGGCGCGAACACCTCGCGTACGCGCTCTGGCACGCACATCCAGCGCGTCCCGGGCCGCAGTACGCCGCGCTGAAAGAGAGCCAGTGGTGGCCGCGAGACCGGATTGAGGATCTGCAGGTGAAGGCATTGCGTCGATTGCTCGGCGTGGCCTCCGCGGTGCCATGGTATCGCGCGCGATTCAGCGACGCCGGCGTAACGCCAGCAGCCATTCGCACAATCGACGACGTGCGGCGGCTGCCGATCCTCGAGCGTGAAGATCTGAAACGGCTCGGCATTGCAGGGCTGCGGGTTCCCGGTAGTCACGGGATGCGGGCATCCACGTCCGGCTCGACTGGGAGTCCGGTGCAGTTCCTCTGGCCCCTGGAACAGATGCGCTGGTTGGACGCCGGCGAAGCGCGTGCGCGAGCCTGGTTGGGATCGGATGTCGGCACCCGGCGTCTCGAGGTTCGCTGCAGGCCAGTTGGCAGGGCGCAGGAGATCAGCGCGGTGCTGCTGAACACGGCGGCCTTTCACGCGCCGATCGTGACCGACATCGAGTCGGTGCGCAGACTCGTGAGCGCGTTGACCAGGTATCCTCCCGCGCTCATCTGGGGTGTGTCCAATGCCCTGTACGTCCTGGCGCTCGCGCTGCTGGACGACGGGCGGACCGTGAAGGCCGGGGCATGCTGGAGCGGCGGCAACCATCTCCACCCGCACTACCGCCGTGCTTTCGAACAGGCCTTCGAGTGCGACGTGTACGAGCGGTATGCGACGATGGAGACTGGACTCGTTGCGCACGAGTGCGTTGAGGCTCGCACGCTGCACGTGCCCGCTGAAGGAATAGTGGTCGAGGTCCTGCGCGCCGACGGTTCGCCGGCGGCGCCAGGCGAGGCAGGTGACGTCGTGATCACGACGCTGCACAACACGGCCACGCCGCTCCTCAGGTATCGTGTTGGCGACCGCGCGATCGCTCCCGACGCCGCGCCCTGTGCGTGCGGGCGCGGCCTTCCGGTATTCGGCCGCGTGGTAGGGCGAACGGAAGACGTGCTGGTGACAGCCAGGGGAGGAGTGATTACACCTGCGCAGGCCGTCGAGGCGGTATCGCCCGGTACCAACAGCATTGTCGATTTTCAAGTCGTCCAGGAGTCCGACGCACGGCTTCACATCCGCGTGGTCCAGCGGGACGAGCCATCAGCGGCGGCGGACCGTGAGATGATCGCACGCACATTCGAACTCCTGGTCGAGCCCAAAGCTCCGCCGGTGGTGGAACGCGTCGCGCACATCCCGCTCACCCCCGGCGGCAAGTTGCGGACCCTGGTGAAGAAGCAGGAGGCAGCGAAGGACTAGGCAAGCTCTGCAAAACGGACATCAAGGGAACATCGCGGCTTCCGGACTGCGGCGAAGACTTCAACACGGGGGTCACGGGGGTCACGGAGGCAACCCCAGTATCCATCGGGTAGTCCTGATCTTAGTTGGCGATGCGTTTGATGCCGTCTCGCAAACGAGCCACATGGAAATTGATGAGAAGACCAGTCGACATCCTGCTTAAGCGGAGATACGAAAGAAGCTGGGCATGATGTACGGGCATCAGCGTACGGACGGTCTTCAACTCCACCACAACGCACTGCTCGACCAGCAAATCGATCCGATAGCCGACGTCGATCACCAGGCCGTCGTACACGATCGTGACGGGAATCTCCGATTGCACGTGGACTCCACGCTGCGTGAGTTCGTGAGCAAGACAGAGACGGTACGCGCTTTCGAGCAGACCCGGCCCGAGTATCGAGTGCACGCGAAGGGACGCCGTGATAATCTGGCCTGTGACCTGCTCGTTTTTCACGTGACATGTATTCCTCATCGTCGTCACCGCGCCGTCACCGGCGACAACGGCCTATCCTGAGGTACCGTGGTGGCCTCCGTGGCCCCCGTGACCTCCGTGTTCAAGTGTGTCGTTGGCCCCGCGCGGTCGTCGGCGCAGGTTCAGGCTCGGCTCAGCAAAGCAGGAGTTCTGCAGAGCCTCCCTAGAGGTGTCATCAGTCGGAGTCTCGCGTTTCCCCATCTTGCGCGGCACCTTCCAGAACCGCTCCGCACTCATGTCCCGACATATCTAATGAAGCCCTTTCATTCTCTTGCTGTGGCCTGTGGCCTGTGGCCTGTGGCCTTAATGGTTCTCGCCTGCGCGACTCCAGAAACAACCGGCCCCTACGATCTCGTCATAACGAACGCCAGAATCGTCGATGGCACCGGAAACCCCTGGTACTACGGCGACGTCGGCGTTCGCGGCGACCGCATAACGACCATGGCGTCCCGCAACGCGCTCGCGAATGAACCGGCCAACCAGCGCATCGACGCCATGGGACTCGTCCTCTCCCCCGGCTTCATCGACATCCAGTCCCACTCCTGGAACGCGCTCCTCTTCGCCGATGGCCGCGTCATCGGCAAAGTCTCCCAGGGCGTCACCTCGGAGATCCTCGGCGAAGACCTGACGCCGGGCCCGTCGAACGAGAACATCGACTCGGTCTACATGGGTGGCGATCCTGACAATGCCTTGATGCTCCAGCGCGTCCCGTACTTCCGCGGCACACACGGATTCGGTGCGTGGCTCGACTCCATGGAAGCCAACCGCAACACCGTCAACGTCGGCAGCTACCTCGGCGCCGCCACCGTGCGCGCCTACGCCATGGGCCAACGCGAAGGACCTGCCGATGCCGCCGCGCTCGACACCATGCGCGCCATCGTGCAGAACGCGATGCGCGACGGCGCGTTCGGAGTCTCCTCCGCCCTCATCTATCCCCCGGGTGCCTACGCGAATACCGAGGAACTGATCGAGCTCGCCAAGGCAATGTCGACGCTTCACGGCACGTACATCACGCACATCCGTTCCGAAGAGAGCGGCCTGCTGCGCGCGATGGACGAAGCAATCCGCATCGGCAAAGAAGGCGGCGTGCCGGTCGTGATGTACCACTTCAAGGCTTCCGGCCGCTCGAACTGGGGACTTGCTGCGCCAGCCATCAGGAAGATCGACTCGGTACGCGCGACGGGTCAGGACTTCAAGGCGACGATGTATCCCTATCCCGCGTCAGGCAACAATCTCTCGTCGTGCATACCTGACTGGGTTCACGCCGAAGGCAAGCTGCTCGAAAACCTGGCCAAGCCGGAATTGCGCGCGCGGATCCGCGCCGAGATGTCGTCAACCGCGCCCGGCGCGCAGGTCTTCTGCCAGCACAATCCGCCTGAAGCGTACCAGATCCAGGGCTTCAAGCGCCCCGAGTACCTGCAGTACCAGGCCAAGCGGCTGAACGAGATCGCCCGTGCGCTGGGCAAGGACTGGATGGACGCCATCATCCAGCTCACCATCGACGAACGGAACATCCTCGGCAAGATCACGTTCGGCATGTCCGAGGAGAACGTGGCGCGCATGATCTCCCAGCCGTGGGTGGTCATCGGCAGCGACGCCGGTGGGTTCGATCCCGACACGACCACCGCCATCCTGCACCCGCGCTCCTACGGCAGCTTTCCGCGCGTGTTAGGCAGGTACGCGCGAACGGACCGCGTGCTCACGCTCGAGGACGCGGTCCGGAAGATGACGTGGTCGACCGCACAGATCCTCGGGCTTCGCGACCGTGGCATGGTGAAAGAAGGCATGTTCGCCGATCTCGTGATTTTCGATCCGGCAACGGTGATTGACAACGCGACGTTTGAAAAACCGCATCAATTGTCGACCGGCATCCGCGATGTCTTCGTCAACGGCGTCGCGGTCTGGCGCGACGGCAAACTCACCGGCGCCAAGCCTGGCCGGGCGTTGAGGGGTCCGGGAACTCAGGGTGCAAAGGGTGCAAAGGGTGCAAAAGGTGCAAAGGGTGCGTAGGGTTCTTGCGCTTGTTAGCACGCTCGTGGCCCTTGTCGCAGTCGTTTGCGTTGTGCGCGCGACACGACTCAAGCCGTATCGCGTTGACGCGCAGCCGGCCGACGCGGACATCGCCAACGCGGTCATCAACGTCGACCGGTTCACGACCGCGCTCACGTTCCCCACGATCTCGACCCAGGACTCGGCGACGTTCGATCCGGACCCGTTTGTCGAGTTCCACACCTGGATCGAGGACGCGTTTCCTGGCGTGACGCGCCGCCTGACGAGAGAAGTCGTCGCCGGCTACAGCCTGCTCTACACATGGACAGGTTCGGATACGACCCTCGATCCCATTCTCCTCATGGGCCATCTCGATGTCGTGCCCGTGGAATCGGGAACCGAGTCGCGATGGAAGCATCCGCCCTTTGCGGGAGTGGTCGCCGACAGCTTCGTCTGGGGCCGCGGCGCCCTCGACGACAAGGCGTCCGTGATCGCGATCCTCGAAGCGGTTGAGCTCCTTGTGAACCAGGGATTCGAACCCCGCCGCACGGTCTACCTGGCGTTCGGGCACGACGAGGAGCTAGGCGGGCATTCCGGCGCCGCGCAGATCGCGACAATTCTCAAGGAACGAGCCGGCCGGCTGTCGTTCCTGGTGGACGAGGGGGGCGTCATCGCCGAGGGCCTGATTCCGGGAGTAGACCGGCCGGTCGCCTTGATCGGGGTGGTCGAAAAGGGCTCAATCGGGGTGCACCTCACCGTGGAGAAGATTGGCGGTCACTCATCAATGCCTCCGCCCCACACCGCAGTGGGCATCCTGAGCCGGGCAATCACGCGGCTCGAGGACAATCCGATGCCGGCGCGCCTCACCCCGGTGGTCGAGGAGATGTTTCTTCGCCTGGCGCCGGAAATGTCGCTCGGTCGTCGTGTTCCGCTGGCCAATCTGTGGGCATTTCGTCCTTTGGTCGTGAGGGCCCTTCTTGGAAACGACCAAACCGCTGCTTCCCTGCGTACGACGACCGCTGCCACGATGGTCAGCGGCAGTCCGAAGGAAAACGTTCTGCCCATAGTCGCCCGGGGACTGGTAAATTTCCGCATCCTGCCGGGTGACACCCCCGAAATGGTCCTGGATCACGTGCGGCGGACGGTCGACGACACGACTGTGCACGTCGAGGGTCGCGGCAAGGAGGCGTCCCCGATCGCGGACTACAGCGCTCCGGAGTTCAAGCTTGTCGAGAAAACGATCGGGCAGCTATTCCCGAGGGCCGTACCGGTCCCATTTTTGATGATTGGCGGAACGGACACCCGGCATTACGAAGAGCTGACCCGTAACGTCTATCGCTTCAACCCGATCGTCGCGACGAACGAACTCGTTTCGGGTGCCCATGGCACCAATGAGCGGGTTCGCGCGGATGACTTCGTTCGGGCCGCCCGTTTCTTCGCCCAATTGATCAGGAACGCCCAGTGAAGCACGCGAGCGTGATAGCATCGCAGTCATACGGTCACCCGGCGGTTACCCGGTGAGCGCAAAGCTCTGTCCGCAGTGCGGTACGCGGTACGAGGGAGATAACCGTTTCTGCACGCTTGATGGCGCCACACTGGTCGCCGAAAACGCGGGGGACTCGCTCACGGGAACCGTCCTGGCGGATCGGTACCTGATCGACCGCAAGCTCGGCGAGGGTGGGATGGGCGAGGTGTACCTGGCCGAGCACATCCGGATGAAGCGGAAGGTGGCGGTGAAGGTGATGCGTGCCTGGCTCACCAAGGACGCCGCCGCGGTCGGCCGTTTCCATCGGGAGGCGGAGAACGCGAGCCAGATCACGCATCCGAATGTCGCCGGTGTCTACGACTTCGGCGAAACGCAGACTGGCCTGGTCTACCTTGCGATGGAGTTCGTCGAGGGCGAGGTCCTGACGGCGGTCCTCGAGCGCGAGAGGACCATGAACAACATCCGCGCGTCGGACATCGTGAGCCAGACGGCCGACGCGCTGGCCGCGGCCCACGCGCTCGGCATCCTGCACCGCGATCTCAAGCCCGACAACGTGATGATCGGGAAAACGCGGGCGCGGACGGACCTGGTCAAGTTGCTCGACTTCGGCATCGCGCGCGTGATGGGGCGCGAGACACAGCACTTCACGTCGACGGGCCTCATCGTCGGCACGCCCGAATGGATGAGCCCCGAGCAGATCGCCGGCGACACGCTGGACGCGCGCTCGGACATCTACACGTTAGGCCTGATCGCTTTCCGGATGCTGACGGGCGAAGGCGCGTTCTCCGGCGTCACGTCGCAGGAAGTCCTGTTGTCGAAGATGACCAAGGCACCGCGGCGGTTGCGTGACGCCCGGAGCGATGTCGAGTGGCCGGAAGAGCTGCAGGCGGCGATGGACAAGGTGCTGGCGACGGATTCCGGAGCCCGCTACGACGACGCCCTGATGTTCGCCGCCGACTTCTATGCCGGCGTGATCAGGCTTCCCATGACTCCATCGGCCGAGGAGTACTTCAATCTCCTCACGCAGCGCGCGGTCACGCCCAGCCGAATGAGTTCGGTCGAGTCGACGCCGGTGAAGGCCATGCCGAGCATCGAGACGCCCGTCATGCCGATGCCGCGTCGTGAAGTGAACGTGCCGCAGCTTGCCGACACCGCGGTGCTTCCCGCGTCCATGGCGGCCGGGCTCAGGGCCGAAGCCGCCGCCGTCAACGCCGAATCGCCGGTGACGGGAAGCGGTGAAGGAATCGGGACGGGAAGCGGTGAAGGAATCTTGACGCCGTCGGGAGTCGGGGTCGCGTTCCCGAGCCCTGCGGAGACGCCGACTTCGCCCCGCCGCCGTGGGCCGCTCTTCATCGTTGCCGGTCTTGCCGCTGTAGCCGCGATCATCGTGGTTTCACAGTTAGGCGGCAAGGACGCACCGGCGGCGCCGGCGACGGCCGACAGCGGGGCAGCCAAGGTTGCCGTCGGAGCCGATTCGACTGCGGCGCCGGTCGTCGCGCCGGATTCGGCGGCAGCGGCGCGCCTTGGTGGCGCGGCCCCGGTCGCGCCCAATTCGACGACGGTGTCGCCGGTTGCGGGAAGGGCGGCGACGCCGGGCCTCGATAGCGCCTATAACAGAAGTCGCGGCTCGATCTTCACGGTTGTGCGCGGTCGTACCCGCTCCACGGGATTCCTCGCTGACGGCGAGGGGATGGTACTCACGTCTTCGGCGGCGGTGGCCGGTGCGCCGAACGTCGATGTATTCCTCGATGGTTCGCGGCGGGTGCCTGGGCGGGTCGTCCTGGTGGACTCGGCGCGCGGGCTGGCAGCGGTGCTGGTGCATACGCGTTCCTGTCCGTCGATCTGCGTGCCGGTACCGCTGGCGCCGGATCGCGTACAGTACAAGACTGGTGACTCCGTGATGGCGCTGACCGCGCCTACGCTGGTGTCACCGGTCGGTCGCCCCAAGGGGACCCTGTCGAACGTGACTCCCCAGCGGTTGACCGCCGCGTTAGGCCTGGGTGAGGCAGGCACGGGGGCGCCGGTCATCCTGCCCGACGGCCACGTGGTTGGCATCGCGCGGAGCGGCGGTGGCCGGTCGGCGACGCTGGTCCCCGCGTCGGTGGCGCGCGCGTTCCTGCGCGCGGCGCAGGCGGAGCGCAGTTCAAAGGGACTGCAGGCGATCGATTCGGCGCTGACGACGTGGCCATCGCGGCCGCTGGCGGGCGACGAGATTGCCGCGGGAATCCGTCGCACGAGCGCCGACTTCGATGCCTTCCGTGTCCCCGCACGTGGCGACTTCGTGGCCCTGGTGATGACACCCCAGCTGCTGGCGCTCCGCAAGGCGGAAGCCGACACGATGCGGAAGTATTTCAATCCCGGGTCGCCAACCCAGACGTACTGCGATGGAAACGGTCCGTGCGATCCGCTGGAGGCGTGGGGCGGCCTTGCCGACTACCTGGGCGAACGACGAGCGGTGGTCGTGATACAGGTGGCGCCGGCTCTCATGCCGCCGCCCTATCGCGGAGAACACAACAAGCCAAACATGGCTCGCAAGCCGGCGCTGCTTTCGGTCCAGTTGATGCGCGGCGGAACCGCGGTGACGCCGATCGAGTCGCATCGCATCCTGTCGGTGGTGAACCCAGCCGACTACCCCGCCGACCAGCGCGAATTGCTGTACTCAGGGCTCGTGGTGTTCAATCCCAACGACCTGTTGCAGGACGGAGGCCCGCTGGAGCTTCGCATAACGACCGTCGGCGGCCGGGCTCCAGTGCGGCTGCCTGTTCCGCCGGCCGTCGTCGAAGGGATCCGGCGCGACCTGGCCTCGGTGATTCGTTAGGCCGTACGATGCGGGGAGCGATCGCCGTTGCGTTGCTGGCGCTCACGACGCACCCCGCGCTGACACAGGTACAACCGGGCAGCGGGCAGCGGGCAACGGGCAGCGTGGATGGGCCGAGCATCCGCGGCTTTTCCGCCGCCGCCGCATCGAGACAGCGGAATCTCGAATCGGAAATGACGTCGCGACTGAATCGCGATAGCACCGGCGCTTTCTTCCGGTACCTGACCGCTGAGCCACATGCCGCCGGCTCGGCGCGCAACAAGCATCTCGCCGACTGGATCGCTGACCGGTATCGCGCCTACGGCCTGGAAGAGGTGAAGCTGCACAAGTACGACGTCTACCTCCCGTGGCCGACGCGCGTCTCGGTCACGATGACGGCGCCGACGCACTACGAAGCGTCGCTGAAGGAGGACGTGATCGATGTCGACCCCGACACGCGGCTCGATCCCGGACCGACGTATTTCGGAATGAGCGCGTCCGGCGATGTCACCGGTGAACTGGTATACGCCAGCAGCGGGAATCCCGCCGACTACGACTGGCTGGAGCGGCAGGGCATCGACGTCCGGGGGAAGATCGCCCTGGTCCGTTACTCCGTCCCGTACAGCTACCGCGGCTACAAGGCGCAGGTCGCGCAGCAGCGGGGCCTGAAGGCGCTGCTCATCTACTCGGACCCGCAGGAAGACGGCTACCGGAAGGGACTCACGTTTCCCGACGGACCGTACGGCCCGGAGAGCCACATCCAGCGGGGCGCGCTGACCTACGACTTCATCGTGCCGGGCGACCCGCTCACTCCGGGTTGGGCGTCCATAGACGGCGCGCGCCGCATAGCGAGCGCTCAAGCGCGAAGCGTTCCGACAGTCATCGCTGTGCCGCTGTCATGGCGCGACGCCAAGCCACTGCTGGCGGCGCTCGCTGGTCCGGTGGCGCCGGCGGGTTGGCAGGGAGCGCTTCCGCTGACGTATCGCGTCGGACCGGGGCCGGCGACGGTGCGCGTGAACGTGGCGATGGACGACTCGACGCGGTCGATCTGGGTGGTAGAGGGCCGCATTCGAGGAACGGAGGAGCCCGACAAGTACGTCGTCCTCGGCAACCATCGCGACGCGTGGGTCTTTGGCGCGGTCGATCCCAGCAGCGGCAGCGCCACGCAACTGGAACTGGCGCGCGCCCTCGGTGGGCTCGCCCGGGAAGGGAGGCGTCCCCGGCGTTCCATCGTGTTCGCAAGCTGGGATGCGGAGGAGTGGCACCTCACCGGCTCGACCGAATGGGGTGAGCAGTTCGAGGATGACCTGAAGCGGAACGCCATCGCGTACCTGAACGTGGACGGGTCCACGAGCGGATCCGAGTTCTCGGCCGGCACTGTGGCCAGCCTCAATCGGCTCGTGGTTGAAACCGTTCGCGACGTGCGCGACCCCGCGACCGGTGGAAGCGTACTGGATGCCTGGGGTGCCGCGTTAGGCGCCGAACGGGAGCGGGTGATCGGAGGAGGCGCGTCCAGCGCGGTGACCAGGCAGCAGCCAATCGACTATCCCGGCAACGCATTGGGCAGCGGCAGCGACTACACCGTCTTCCTCAACTTCCTGGGAATTCCGATCGTCGAGATGAGCTTCGATGGGCCGTACGGCGTCTACCACTCGATGTATGACAACTACCAGTGGATGACCCGGTTCGGCGACCCCGGCTTCCGCTACATGACGACGATGGCCGAGGTGTGGGGGCGAATGGCGCTCCGGCTGGCGAACGCCGAGGCGTACCCGTTCGACTTTGCGCTCTATGCGGACCGCGTGACCGGCTTCATCGACGCATTATCGAAGTCGACTGGCGCCGAGCGTCTTCGGCTGCAACCGGCGCGGGCGGCCGCTGGCCGGTGGAGAGCGGCCGGCATGGCCTGGGACAGCGTCATGCGGTCAGTCCTCGCTCGACCGGCTGGTTCGCCTCGCGATCGCATGCTTGGAGCCATGAATGAAGCCGTGCGGGGCGTCGAGCAGCAGCTCCTGCTGGCCGAGGGGATTCCGAACCGCCCCTGGTTCCGGCACGTGCTGTATGCGCCGCGACCGACCTACGCGGCCATGTCCTTGCCCGGCGTCCTCGAAGCCGTCGAGGAGAAGGATCCGGCGCGGGCGGCTGCGCAGGTGACGGCGCTGACCACGCGGCTCAACGCCGCCGCGGCAGCTGTTGAACGCGCCGTGGCGGCCGGCAGGCTTCGTTAGGCGCGGAGGAAGCGGCGCTTCGGGTCCACGACGTCCCGGAGTAGTCGCAGTTCTTCGGCCGTGGGCGGATCGACAGCCTCGAGCGGGTCGCGCACCTGCAGGCTCCAGCCGACATGCGGCCGCACGTCGTCGATCGACATTCCCGGATAGAGCGCGTCGAGCTCCAGCTCACCGGTTGACTGGTTCGATGCCAGCGTTCCGCGATCGGTAATGACCCGAACCGGCCCGGCGCCCGGCATCCCGAGATCGCGGCGCTGTCCCCATCGCGAGCGATGACCCGGTGATGTGATGAAGTCGACATCCTCGGGAAAGGCGCGGCGGTCGAGCCGGGAGATGACCAGTGTCCGGTGGGCGTGAATCGCGATCTCCGGCGCGCCACCACTTCCCGGCAGTCGCACACGGGGTCGCGCGTAGTCACCCACGACCGTCGTGTTGATGTTCCCGAAGCGGTCCACCTGGGCGCCGCCAAGGAAACCCACCTCGATGCGTCCGCCTTGCAGGAAAAGCTGAAACACGTCCGCCATCCCGCAGATCATCAGGGATCCCGTGACGAGTGACGGATCTCCAATGGAAAGGGGCAGGCGTTCGGGGCGGGCTCCAACCGCACCCGACTCGTAGATCATCACCAGGTTCGGCGCATGCGTCAGGCGGGCGAGGTTGCAGGCGAGGTTGGGCAGGCCTATGCCGACGAAGACGACTTCGCCGTCGCGCAAGGCGCGGGCGGCGGTTACCACCATCATTTCACTGGGTGTCCAGTTCACGGAGAGAATCGCAGAAATGCAAAATGCAAAATGCAGAATGCAAAATGCAGAATGAACATCAAAAGCCGTATGAGACTTCGCCGCTCATCGCGGGCTTGGCGGTCAGGCGATCGACAAGCGAGGGCTGTCGCTGCAGATACTCGGTGCGATCGGCGATGCCGTAGATCCATTCGTCCAGGTACGCCTGCGTCTTCGCGGCATCGCGGGAGATGTCGTCCCAGGCGACATAGAAGTCGTTGTCGCGGTCGTAGTAACCCTGGGCATACGACGGGTGCGCGCCCCACGGCTCGACCACGACGGCGTCGACGATCATGCCGGGGATGATCGTGCGATTGGGGTCGGCGCGGATGACGGTAGACGGAACGAGCTCCTCCACCACCACGATCACTCGACGCGACGCAAAGGCGGCTTCCTTCTGCACGCCGAGCAGACCCCAGACCTGGGTGTTGCCGTCGGCGTCGGAACGCTGTGCGTGCACGATGGTCACGTCAGGATTCAGCGGCGGCACGGTTGCGATCGACTCGCCCGTGTACGGACACGCGACCGACCGGATCAGCGGATTCACGTCGGGAAGGTCGGTTCCCTGATAGTTGCGCAGTGGCCAGAACGGGAGGTGGGCGGCGCCCGCGCTGAAGCGGGCCACCATGCCGAAGTGCGAGTACTCCTCGATCTCGATGGTGGGCGG
>CAZSNV010000083.1:0-17179 GCA_964608035.1 uncultured Gemmatimonadaceae bacterium
ATGGCGCGGGCGACGAGTTCCTTGCCGGTACCGTTCTCGCCGGTGATGAGCACGCGCGCCGGCGTCACCGCGACTTTCTCGATCTGGTTCGTGAGCGCTCGAATCGCGTACGACTTGCCGACAATCTCGAAACGCGACTCGATCGTCTGGCGCAGCCTCGAGTTCTCCTCCTGTAGCGAATGCTGCTGGAGCGCATTGCGGAGGAGGACGAGGATCCGGTCTGTGTCGAGCGGCTTCTCGAGGATGTCGTAAGCGCCCAGCTGGGTTGCTTCAACCGCGGTCTGAATTGTGGCGTGTCCGCTGATCATCACCACCGTCGCGGCCCCGTCGATCTCCCGGATGCGCTTGAGACCCTCCAGGCCATCCATCCCGGCCATCTTCACGTCGAGAAAGACGAGATGCGGCCTCCACTTCTCGAAAGTGGCTATGCCGGCCGGCGCGTTCGACTCCGATCGCACCTCGTAGCCCTCGTACTCGAGGAGCTGGCCGAGCGCGGCGCGAATTCCCTGCTCGTCGTCGACGACCAGGATGCGATGGCTCACTTGGCGCGCCGGTACAAGGTCACCTGGCCCCGGGCCACCCGAACGTCGCCGATGTAGTCCGGGATGGTGATCGCGATGCCATCGGGCGCGACGCCCGGTGGCCGCACGCTGGCGTCGAGTCGCGACAGGAGGCGTGGAATAGCCGCGCGTGGCAGGGACAGGTCAGCCACTTTCACCGAAGACACGCGGAACTCGCCGAGTCCCGGCTGGATCACCGACATCGTTCCGGTCAACTCGATCCGCTCTTGTTTGTCGAGAAGGCCGGAGAGGGGGCCTAACGCGTCGAGGCCGCGGATGTCATCCAACTTGACGAGGGCGCGGATACGAACCGTTTCGCTGTCAATCGCCGCCTGAACCGAGTCGAGCGCCGCGGGGAGCCGGTGACCAGTGCTTTCGACCATCAGCGCGGCCAGCTCAGCAGCGGAAACGGTCACATAGGCGGGTCCGCCGGCACGTTCCAAAGCAGCGAGCGCGTCGCCGGCCTTTTTCGCACCGGGCGGGTTGACCGCCTCCCACGTAACGGGCGCAGAACCACGACCACCGAGCACGCGCGGAAGCCAGCGGTCGCGACTGAGGTACGCGAGCACGCCGGCAACGAGAAACAGGAACAGGCAGCCAAGCCGCCCGAGACAGGAGAACACGAGATCCCTACGGTTGCGGGTGCGACAACGATTCGCGCAGGAATCTAAGCGCCACCAAGGCGGAACGAGGCGAGCTCGGAGTACGTCGAACCGCCGCCGGAAAGCGTACTGCGCATGAGCACTACCCGCGTTACTTCAAAGGGGTACGTCTCCTCCTTCCGCGGTGCCAGAGCCTTGCGAAGGCTGTCTTTCTGCTCGGCGGACAACGGTCCGGTGGTACGGCCGACCGTCAGATGGGCTCGGAAGGGACGCTGACGAAAGCCCAGCGCTGCACTCATCTCGGTCATGTCCGTGCCGAGTTGCACCAGGGCACCCGAGTCACGGAGTCCGAACCACACGACACGGATCCTCCGCCAATCGGGAAACACACCAGCTCCCGTCACCGAGGCTGAAAACGGCGAGTGTCGACCCGCGACCTCCCCCACCGCCGCGGAGATCTCCTCCAACCGCGACTCGTCGACTTCACCAAGGAACGACAAGGTGAGGTGGAACTTTCCGTCGCGCACCCAGCGAATTCCACTGGTGTTGGCGCGAATCGTGTCGACGATACCCGCGACGTGACGGCGACAGCCGTCGCCCGGATCAATCGCCAGGAAGAGCCGCACCGTCGGACAAGTCCGGCCCCGGATCGAGTTCCAGGGCGACGTGCGTAAACCCCTCCGCACGCAACAACGCCAACAAGCGCGAGCGGACCTCTCCATTCAATGGGACGCCCGCATCGACCGTGTCGGGTATGACAATCGCCAGGCGGTCGCGCGCTTCCAGCCGGCAGGAAATGCCCTGGTCCCGCAGTTGCGATGCAAGCATGTCGCTCATGCGGCAACAACTCCCTCGAGGACATTGAGGGATCCGGACCGGAATCCGCGGAGGTCGAGCGCGACGCGCGCGAATCCCGCTCCTCGTACGGACACAACGAGTCGATGCGCATTTTGCGGTTCCAGCCATCTATCGATGATGCCTGGATCCAGCTCGATGCGCGCCACGTCGCCGTGATGCCTGACGCGAAGGTCGCCCTCGATTCCCAGCGCGCGCAGCGACTGTTCGGCGCGTTCTACCTGGGACAGGCGCTCGGTGGTTACCGAAAGGCCGTAAGGAATCCTTGACGCGAGACAAGGCGCCGACGGCTGCGACCAAGTCGCGAGCCCGCGCTCGCGCGAGAGCAGGCGGATCTCCGATTTCGTCAATCCGACGCTGGCGAGCGGCGACTCGACGCCGTGTTCTCGCGCCGCCAGGGCGCCTGGCCGATACTCGTTGGCATCATCGGCGTTGCTGCCATCGACCACGACCTGGAGTCCGTGCTCGCCAGCCATCGGGGCGAGGGCTTCCCACAACACCGTCTTGCAGAAGTAGCAACGGTTCACGGGGTTCGCCGCGTAGCGCGGGTCCGCGAGTTCATTCGTGGGTACGATGCGTAGCGCGATGTCGCGTTCTGCCGCGATCGCGTCGGCGCTGCGTGCTTGATCCACAGGTACGGAATCGCTTCGACCAAGCACCGCCAGCACGTTCTCGCGACCCAGCACTTCCCGCGCGATCACAGCAAGGAACGTGGAATCAACGCCGCCCGAATAGCCCACCAGCACGGAGCGCCGGTCGCGCAGCCATGCGCGGAGCTCGTTCTCCTTTTCCCTGGTCTTCGCGTCGACCGCGTTCGACTCCATGCGCGAAACCTAGTGGAATGATGCAGCATTGGTGCTCATGACGAACACGGTTCACAGTCTTGTATGTGTTTCGGCCAGTTGATGCGAACCGCGGGTCCGTCGAGTTTTGGAAATCGGATACGCCGGATCGGGACGGATCAAGCGGATCACGCACTAGCTGTGCAGAGCCCTCGGGGAGATGAGGCGGTGGAACTTTGGCTCGGGGCCGAAATGGAGCAGGAGGCCAATCGCACGGTTCGTCGCTCGGAGGTAGTTATAGAGTTGGCGTGTCGCGAACGCCGGCAGGTTTTGGGTCGACTTGGCTTCCACAATCAACTTTTCGTCACATTGCCGAGGCAATCAGCGTAGCGCACTTGGCGGCAAGTCCGAGTATGGTCGATCCGCCATATCCGCCAGTTCCGATAAATCCGAGTTCCTAACTTCGACGAATCCTGTTGAACGAGACTTCGAATCGGTACACTAGCGTCGTCACGCAGCGCACGTAGTCGTCAACGCGGCTTCTTTACGTCTCGCGACGCGATTGCCCAGCGAAACGCCTCGCGCGCAAGCTCATGGGGAACCGTATGCCCGCCGACGAACTGCTTGAGCGTGACGGCGTACCCAGCCCTGGTCATCGCGGCGACAATTCGTTGGCTCGTGGCTTCGAACGGAAGGATGGGATCAGCGTTCCCATGCGTGATATAGACCTCGGGCTTCCCCGTGGGCGCGCCGGGTGGAACAAACCCTGGCGAGAATGCGACCACGTGCGTGAACAAGTCGCCATTGATGCGACCCAGGGCGAGCGCGTACGACGCGCCGTCGGAGAAGCCCGACGCAATCACGCGCGCCGGGTCAACCGAAATGCGGGAGAACACCATCTTCAGCGCGCTGTCGATGTACGCGATATCCGGACCGTACTCTCCGCGAATGGCATCCCAGGTCGGGCCGCGCGAGTCGGGCACGAGCACGGCAAAGCCAACGCTGTCGGCAAGGCCGGACAGCCGCGACATGATGCTCTGGGCCGCGCCACCAGCGCCGTGGAGCAGGACAACGAGCGGAACGGGGCCTGATTGCAGCGTGCCCGGCACGTAGAGAAGGCCATCCCTTCCTTTGGAGATGGAGAGCGTGGTCAGTCCTGGTGACGGCTGAGTGGTTACGGGTCGCGGACGCGCGGTGAGCCGGCCGTTCCGTCGCCCGAAATCCTGCGACTGACCTAACGAGCAGGCGAACAGGATGAGCACGGCCACCAGTGCGGCTCGGCTGGGCCGACGACTGCCAATGATCATGCGCTCAAAATGTATTCCCGCTGACGATCTGGCAGGAGTCGGCACTCATGTTCGCGAGGAGGCCGGTGAGCGAATGGTTGCAGCGACCTCGCGCCTGGGCTGCGGTCATCGGCGCAAGCACGATGATCATGACGATGTTTCTCTGGCACCTCACGGCGCTCATGGTCGTTGGCATCGCCCTGCTGCCTGCGGGCTTCCCACAGCCCGAGGTTGGGACGGCGGGATGGTGGTTGCTGTGGCCCGTTTGGCTGGCGATCCTTTGCGTGGTGACGGCCTTGTTCGTCCTTTTACTGGGCCGTTTCGAGCGTCCCGGACAAAAAGGGAGATTCACTCAGGCGGCGTTGCTGCAGCGTCCGCAGTCGCAGTGACGTTGGTAATCGTTGGTATCTGCGGATTTGCGGTATCGGGGCTCGTTGACCTTGTTCACCCAAATGGCAGGCACCTCATCGGTTTACCTGTCAGCCCGCTCACAAACACCGTTGCGCTCGGCTTGGAGGGGGCTGTTGTTCCATTGGAGTCGCAGAGCACCCAGGACCGTCCTGAGGGCAGCAAATAACGCCTGAAATGGGTAGTGGGACGCAGCCAAGACCGGTACATTACATGGTTGGTTCCCGACATGCCCTCGACAGCCCGGTTCGCATTTCCAACCCGACGACATGACCGCACCCGAGACCAACGGACACACCGACGAACTGCCGTGGATCATCCAGGGTGGCATGGGCGTCGGCGTCTCTAATTGGATCCTCGCCAAGGCCGTCTCGATGCGTGGCCAGCTGGGGGTAGTTTCCGGGACCTGCGTTGACTCGATTCTCGTTCGGAGACTGCAGGACGGAGACATCGGTGGACACGTGCGCCGCGCCATGGCGCACTTCCCGATCCCGAACGTGGCCGAAGCGGTTCTGAGCCGCTTCTTTCTCCCTGAGGGTCGGCCGCCGCGCACACCGTATAAGGCGCTCCCGATGTACAAGCAGTCGGTTTCGCTCGCGCGGCAGCAGGTCACAATTATCGCTGCGTTTGTCGAAGTCTGGCTCGCGCGCGAAGGCCACTCCAAGCCGGTCGGCATGAATCTGCTCACGAAGGTGCAGATGCCGAACCTGCCGACGTTGTATGGCGCCATGCTCGCCGGCGTGGGCTACGTCCTGATGGGCGCGGGAATTCCGCGGGAGATCCCAGGAGTACTGGATGGTCTCGCGAATCACGACGCGGTGTCGATCAAGTTCGACGTCGAAGGAATGGCCGCAGGCGAGCAGGAATTCCTGCGATTCGACCCGCGCGAGCACTGGGCACCCACCGATCCGCTCGAGCGGCCGCGGTTCCTTGCGATCATCTCCGCCAACTCGCTCGCTACGACGCTGGCGAGAAAAGCGAACGGTCGGGTAGACGGATTCGTGATCGAGGCCCCGACGGCCGGCGGCCACAATGCCCCACCGCGTGGAGAGCTCAAGCTCAGCGAGCGTGGTGAACCGATCTACGGAGAACGCGATGTCGTGGATCTGGGGAAGATGACCGAGCTGGGTCTGCCGTTCTGGCTGGCGGGCAGTGCGGGCTCACCGGAGCGACTCATCTCGGCGCGCGCCGCGGGAGCCGCTGGGATCCAGGTAGGGACACTGTTCGCGTATTGCGAGGAGTCCGGCTTTACTCACGCGCTCAAGGACCAGGTCCGACAGGGCGTCATGCGCGGCGAAGTGAACGTGCGCACCGACCCGCGCGCGTCGCCGACCGGGTATCCGTTCAAGATTGTCGAGATTGACGGCGTGAACTCACGCGCCGATGGACGCAAGCGATGCTGTGACCTCGGCTACCTACGCACGGCCTACAAGGAGCAGAGTGGCCGGCTGGGTTACCGCTGTGCCGCGGAACCGGTCGAGACCTACGTGAAGCGCGGCGGCATGATCGAGGATACCGAAGGACGCAAATGCCTCTGCAACGGGCTGTTTGCGAACATCGGGCATGCACAGGTCCGCGATGACGACGTCGATGAACGACCCATCATTACGAGCGGTGACGAGGTCGCATTGCTCGGGGCGTTTTTCCGGGCACGTCCCGGCTACACGGCCAGCGATGTCATCGACCACCTACTCAGCCTTCACGTTGGTTCGAATGGCCACGTCGCCGAATCCAACGGTCACGTCGTGGGCCTGAACAGCCAGCATTCGAACGGGAACGGCGCCTCGTCCAACGGCAACGGCATCGCGAACCCGGCGCAAGTTCATTCCAAGGTCATCGCATAACGCGACGCTGGATCCCATAGCTATTCAGGGCCCTTCCCTTCCTGCCGGGGGGACTGTCAGCTTGCGGACATGACGGCCATTCGACTAATCGGCGTCCCGATGGATCTGGGCGCGTCGCGGCGCGGCGTGGACATGGGGCCATACGCAGTGCGATACACGGACCTGCGCGAGCGGCTGGAGCGCCTTGGGCACACTGTCGAAGACCTCGGCAACGTGGCCGTCCCGTTCCGGGAGGACGCGGAACGTGGCGCCCAGCGCGGGGCGCGCTACCTGGGCGCGATTACCACCGTGTGCCGCGATGTCGCCATGCTGACGAAGGCCGCGCTGGAACAGGGACGCTTCCCGATGTTGTTAGGCGGCGACCACTCGCTGGCCGCCGGGTCTATTGCCGGCGCAGCCGCCTTTCACGCGGCGCGCGACCAGCGGGTGGGCGTGATCTGGATCGATGCGCACGCCGATCTCAATACGCCGGCAAGTTCCAAGTCCGGCAACGTGCACGGCATGCCGCTGGCGCACCTGCTCGGCCACGGGGACAGCGCGCTCGCCAACATCGCCGGCGTCAGGCCTGCCGTGCGCGCCAGCAACGTTGCGATCGTCGGACTTCGCGACGCGGATGACGCCGAACGGGAGCACATCGGAAAGTGGAAGTTGAAGGTGCTCACGATGCGCGCCATCGACGAGCGCGGTGTGAGAAGCGTGATGGAGGAAGCGATTGCCATCGCGTCGGACGGAACCGCGGGCCTCTGGGTCTCGTTCGATCTCGACTGCCTCACTCCGGAGGCGGCGCCGGGCGTCGGCACGGCGGTGCCCGGCGGCATGACCTATCGCGAGGCGCACCTCGCGTTTGAGATGCTCGCCGATACGGGACGGATGATCGGCATCGACCTGGTCGAGGTGAATCCCGTCCTGGACGAACACAATCGGACGGCGAACGTGGGCACGGACCTGTTGCTCAGCGCACTCGGTAAGCGGATCGTGTGAGGACCGCCTAACGTGCCAGACTCGATCCCCTACACTCCTCCGGACTTCTCGGCGCCGCATCTCGTGAAGGCGCCGCCGGCGAGGGTTGTCGAGTGCGAGGCCGACGGCGTGCTGCCTGAGGACTTCTTCGCGACCACCAACCTGCCGTCGTATGTGAAGGGAGAGGACGGTAAGTGGACGATGCCACGCGAGCCCCGCATGGACGGATGCCTGGTGCGGGACAAGGATGGCGAATGGTGGGTGCGCGAGGGGCGCCGCGTCCGGCGCGGCAATCGCGTCGTCGTGGGCCTGGCTGAGGATGGCAGTGAGGGTGTGCTGGTGCACGCGAACGGCTTCCAACCTCCCGAAGGCGTGGCGGGCGACTTTCACTTCATGTCGAGCCAGGTTTCGCGAGAAAAGCCGATCGACTACGGCCACCTGGCGCGCATGCTGGTCGCCGAACGGCGGCGCGGTGGCTACGTGATCTGGGTAACCGGACCGGCGCTGGTCCATTCGCGGGCGCGGGACAACCTGGTCTGGTTCATCCGGCACGGGTTTGTGCAGGCGCTGCTGGCGGGGAACGCGGTCGCCGCGCACGACATCGAGGCGGCCGTCGTCGGCACGACGTTAGGCATGACCAGCAGTGGCGCGCCGACCGAAGGCGGCCATGCCGCGCACATGCGCGCGATCAATGCCGTGCGGCGGGAGGGGTCCATCGCGGCGGCGGTGCGCGATGGCCTGATCCCGGACGGGATCATGCACGCCTGCGTCATCGAGGAAGTACCGTTCGTGCTAGGGGGATCGATTCGCGACGACGGCCCCCTGCCCGATGTGTTCACCGATGCGATTGCGGCGCAGGACGCTATGCGGGTGCACACGGTGAAGGCGACGATGGCGGTGATGGTCGCGACGGCGCTCCATTCCATCGCGGTCGGGAACATGTTGCCGGCGTATTACGAAGACGCCGAGCGAGGGATCGTGGAACTGCCGACCATCTGCGTCGATGCGAGTGAGTTCCTGGTGAGCAAGTTGAAGGACCGCGGCACGCACCAGGCAGTCGGTGTGGTGACGAACGCGCAGGATTTCATGAGCATCCTGCGGGCGGCCGTCGAAGACGAAATGACCTGAGCCCCGCGCCGCCGTTAGGCACGGTGGCCGTCACTCCAATTGGTCTGTCCGATAGTGGAGCGCCTCCGCGACATGGCGTCTCAGAATGCCGGCGTCACCGTCGAGATCGGCGATGGTGCGGGCGACCTTGAGGACACGGTGGTAGCCGCGCGCGGATAGCGACAGCCGGCTGGCCGCCGTGGCGAGCAGCTCGCGCGACGCGGCATCGAGAGCACCGTGCGTGTCGAGCCAACGCCCATGCACATGCGCATTGCACGTGACCGAGGCGAACGTGCGATATCGCACTGCCTGACGCGCGCGGGCCATTTCCACTCGCGCACGAATGGCTGATGACGATTCCGCCGGCACGCTATCCGCCAGTACACGCAGCGGAACGGCCGGGACTCGCACGGTCATGTCGATGCGGTCCGCCAGGGGACCGGAGATGCGCGACCGGTGCCGAGCCACGTCGATGGCGGAGCAGGTGCACGACGTCCCGCTCGAGTTGCCGAGTCGACCGCACGGACACGGATTCATGGCGCCGACGAGGGTGAAGCGCGCTGGGAATGCGACGGACCGCGCCGCCCGGGCGATGACGACGCGACCCTCTTCCAGCGGTTGCCGGAGCGCGTCCAGGACGTGGCGCGGCATTTCCTGAAGTTCGTCAAGAAAAAGGACGCCGTGGTGGGCGAGGCTCACTTCACCCGGGCGGGGACCGCTGCCTCCGCCGATAAGAGCGGCGGCGGAGAGGGTGTGATGCGGAGCCCGGAACGGCCGTCGTCCGGACGGCGCTTCTCCCGGCGTGACCAGTCCCGCCACCGAGTGGATGGCTACGACATCGAGCGCTTCCGACTCGCCTAACGGCGGAAGGATGGTGGCCAGCCGGCGAGCCAGCATCGTCTTGCCGGCCCCGGGTGGTCCGATCATCAGCACCGCATGACCGCCGGCTGCGGCAATCTCCAATGCGCGCTTGGCGAGAGGCTGACCGGCGACGTCGGCCATGTCGATGCCGTCTATAGGATCGCCGCCCAGAAGCGGCGCTTGAGTCGCTGAGGGAAGCGCGTCGCGCCGCAGGGCGTCCACCAGCGCGGTGAGGGTGGTTGTCGCGCTCAGCTTGAGCGACGAAACCAGTCCCGCTTCCGGAATGTTCGGCGCCGGTATTACCAGCGTGTGCGGAATCGCGTTGCGCGCGATCAACCGCGCCACGGGGAGAACACCGCGCACGGGGCGCAGTGACCCATCGAGTCCCAGTTCGCCCAGCGCGACGATGCCGTCGGTCGAGCCATTGCGAAGTTGGCCGGTCGCGATCAGAAGGCCTAACGCGATGGGAAGGTCGAAGGCCGTTCCGTGCTTCTGGGTATCTGCAGGGGCAGACGGAACAGAAGAAAGGGCGCGAATTCACTGTGCGCCGCGTCGTAACCCTCAAACAGCGAGCGGTCGGCAAACGAATCGAGACGCGGCCGCCGCAGGAGGCAGTTGGATGAGCACCTTTGGTTCAGGACCCGCGCGGCGCGCCAAGCGCACCGGCAACATCGGGTACGACGCCTCGCTTGCGGCGACGCAGGCCCAGGCCGACGTGGCCGGCGAGGACTTCGAGCGCGATGTCGGCGAACGCCTGGGCGGGCTCAATGCGATCGGCGCGCTCCGCTCCGGTGGTGCGAATCAGGCCGTGCAGCAGGCGGGGAGCACGTACGCGACCCGCATCGGGCAGGCCGCGGCCGGCAACGCGATGCAGTTCGGTGAGATGGAAGAGCGGAAGAAGATGGAGGAGTCGGCGCGCAACCGGGACTCTGCCGCGTATGCGTCGCAAGAGGACTGGCGGAAGCGCGAGTTCGAGGAAGGCAAGCGCCGCTTCGATACGACAACCGGCAACGAGCAGGATCGCTTCGGCAAGACCTTCGGCGAGGATGTGCGGCGGTTTGATACCGACAGCACGTATCGCGGCGGTCGGGCGACGCGCGCCGATCTGGAAAGCGATCGCGGATTCACCGAGGACACGCGGCGCTTCGATTATGAGGGCGGCTTTCGCGAGGGTCGGACGCGCCGGGCCGACTTCGAGAGCGACCGCGGGTACGGCGAAGATGTGCGGCGCGACGATCGGAACTTCGGCCGGACCGCGTTCGAGAACGATCGCAGCTTCACGTCCGATCAGGGGCAGATCGCCGAGGACAAGCGGCGCTATGAAGTCGAGCGTCAGGAAGCGCGCGCGGCGCAGCAGCGGGCGAAGAAGCGGAGCATGTGGGGCGCGCTCGGCACCGTTGCGGGGGCTGGCATCGGCTTCGCCGTCGGCGGGCCTGCTGGCGCGGCGCTCGGAGCGAAGGCTGGCGGCGCGCTCGGCGGGAGGTAGTCGCACATGGCCTATCGAGGCGGGGGCGGCTACGGTCGCAACTACAACCCGGCGTTCGTCGACCAGGGCGAGGACCCGCTCGCGGCGGCGATCCATTCCGCGTTAGGTGGCTACCAGATGGTGCGGGGCATCAAGCAAGAGAATGCCGATCGCGCCATTGATGCCCAAGAACGCGCGCGACGGCAGACGCTCGAAGATCAGGATCGCGCGCATCGGAGTGATGTGTTCGAGTACGGCCAGCAGCGCGACGCGCTCGGCGACCAGGAGCGGGCTGACGAGCGGAAGGATCGATTCCTCCAGCGCGCCGACGACCGCGGTGTGTCGTTCACGGGGAACGCGAACGCACCGTTCCTCAAGACAGGGCCGACCAAAGGTGAGCGCGAGCTCGCCGATCAAGTCGGACGCGCTCTCGCTCTCAAGGAGGCCAACGCATCGTTTGACGACCGTCGTCGCCACACCGATGCGACGGGCGCCGCACGCGCACACGGACTCACAGTCACTCCAGACATGTCCGCGGCTCAGCTTGAGGAGCTCGTAGAGATCGCGCGCACTGGAAGACGCCGCACCGAGAGCCAACCCAGGCTCGCCGAAACGCCGCGCGGCATCCTGAAGGACAAGATCGGCACGCTCGATCGCCAGATCGACGACACACGTCAAGAGCTCGGTGGTGCGCAGCGCGCCGTCCCATCGCTCAGTCGGTACAGCAGCACTCCGGCCGATTCGGCCGCGGCGCGGTCGGCAACCGGCGAGGTAGGACGGTTCCGCGGCCGGTTGGACAGCCTCACCAACGTTCGTGATAGCTTGGCCGGGGAGTACGTGGGCACCACCGGTGGGAGATCTGGCGGTCCCCGGACGGCGTCGGTGCAGTCCCCCGACGGACTCGATGCTGAGTTGAAGCAGGCCGACACGCGTCGACAGCGCCTTCTGCAGGCAGGCGCCGACAGTGCGGAGGTCGATCGCGCGTACCAAGCGCTCGTGCAGCAAATCCGCCGCCGGCGCGGCGGGTAGAGCTGATGGGAACCACTTTCGGCTTCGGCAGCTATCAGGCCAGGCGGTCATTCGTCGCGCAGGACGAGGATCCGTTTGCTCACCTCGAGCGGCGGCACGGGCTGGCACAACAAAACGAACCCGACCCGTTCGCCGACCTCGAGTCGCGGTTTCAGCGACCGGATCCGCAAGAGCTCGAGGCGCCCAGATCGAGCTCCTCGGAATCACGCGCGTTCCGCTCACGACCCATTATCGAACCCGGTTCGCGTGTAGCAGATGCCTCGTGGTCACTGGCGCAGGGGATAGCACAGTCGCTCGAGCGTCGCGCCTCGGTGCCTCCACGTCCCCTGCCAGGCATCGCGGCCGATGCGTCGAGGGCGGAGCCGCGTGATTCGAACTCGATCGATCAGACTCTGAACCCAGTCGAACGCGCGGCCGGCATGGTCGTGGGGTTCGGACGCGAGGCCGTGCAGCATCCCTTCCGCACTGCGGCTTCGCTCGTGACGGACCCGCTCCGCTCAGCGATCAACACGTTTCTCCGACCAGTCGAGGGCGAGCGTGTTCCCGTGGGCAGTTCCCTGCAGTGGAAGGGATACCAGCCACCGCCTTGGCTCAAGCCGGGGGAATTGGTGACCGAGGAAACCCCGGGCGCAATCTCCGCGAGGGAGCACTCTGCGGCGGCTCTGCAGACGCTCGCGAACGTTGCCGCAGGACCGATCGGAGTGCGGGTCGGGAGCACGGTGGCCCGGCGACTCACAAGCCCAACCGCGGGGGCTGTACTGGGAGCGGCTGCGGGTGCCGCTCCGGTCGGCGCGAGTTATGCCCCGGATGACCCGCTCGCGGGCGCTCTCGCGGCATCTACTGCTGGCGGCGCCATGGGCGGTCTGGCTCGTGGCGGGGCTGAACTTGTTAGGCAAGGTCGGGCAGCCAGACAGCGCAAGCAGCCCGCGGCTCCCACATCGCCGATTCCAGCGAGCGACCCACTAGCCGCGCTCGAAACAACGCACGGCCTTGCCGCCGAACCCGTGCGCGCGACCCCTCGCCCGACTCGCGCCGTCGACATCGTGCGCGTGCCGGTCGAAGAAATCCGCGTGGATCCGTCGCGGTTCCAATTCAAGCGCGGACTCGATCCGGAGGCGGGTGTTGGCAGCGAGTTGAAGGGACTCTCCCAGTTCGACGAGTCCTTAGCGGGCGTCGTATCTGTCTGGCGCGACCCTGCCGACGGCAGTCTCTACGCGGTCAACGGGCACCATCGAATCGAGCTTGCGCGCCGCACCGGTCATCCGTCGATCAACGTCCAGCTTCTTGAGGCAGGCACTGCTGGCGAGGCGCGCGCCATGGGCGCGATCGCAAACATCGCGGAAGGTCGTGGGACTGCGATCGATGCAGCGACGTTCTTCCGGGACGCCGGCATGGGACCGGAACAGCTCGCCGATCGCGTGTCGTTCAAGGGCGCGATTGCGCGGCGTGGCCAAGCACTCTCCCGGCTCGTCAGCGACGTGTTCGACCGCGCGGCGCGAGGCGAGGTCCCCGAGGAACACGCGGTCGCCGTGGGTGAGATGCTCGACGATCCAATCCTCCAGCGGACGGCGATCCGAGCGGCGGAATCGTCGACGAAGCGGCTCACCGAGGGCGAGGTGCGAGAACTGGCCCGCCAGGTCCGCGAGGCGGGCACGGAGATTGTGTCGCAGGGAACCTTGTTCGGCGACGAACAGATTGCCCAGGCGCTCTGGGTCGAAAAGGCGCAGCTCGCGGAAGCCGTTCGCAAGCACCTAACGACCGACCAGCGGCTCTTCGGATATGTCGCGAAGGAAGGCCGCGCGGAGGAGTTGGCGCGCGCTGGGAATGTCATCGACGTGAACGCCTCCCGAGGCATCGCGCAGTCCGCGGCCGAATTGACGGAAGCCTTCCAACAGCTCTACACTCGTTCAGGTCCTGTCTCGGAAGCCCTCACCGACGGTGCACGGAGGCTTGCCCGTGGAGAATCGCTCAAAGCTGTCACCGGAGACCTCTACCCCGTCGTCCAGGCGCACCTACGAACGGCTCTCCCCCGAGGGCAAGGAGCGAGTGATCCAGCACTTGGAGCACGAGATCCGCACGGGGAACCTCCGCCCGGACCAGACGCCGCTGGACGACAAGCTGAACGGGGGGCCGAACCGACCGAAGTAGCATCACCGCCTGACCCGAATCAGGCTGCGCTCTTCGCGCCGAGGCGCGACCCGGTAAGCGCGCTCGAATCGCGTTACGGCTTGGATGCGTTGGCTTCACCGGAGCGACCCGCATCATCCCCGGCAGATCGCGACCTGTTCGGTGAGCCGGGCGGCACAGAGCCGGCACAGGGGGCGCTGTTTGATGAGCGATCTGGCACAGCAGCGGCACGCTCGCTGGCGCAACACGAATCGGCCGCCGGGAGCGAGGTCGCACGTCTTCGACAGGTGCTGGCGCTTGAATCGGACCCGGCTCGGCGTCAGGCAGTCGCCGCGGAGATCGCCGGACACGAGCGGCTCCTGAATCGCGACAACGCGATCACCAGCAAGGAACTGGCGACGCGGCTCGAGGGCGAAGGCTCTCCAGGCACACCAACGCTCCCGAGCCAGGGGACACTGTTCTCGCCGGCGACCGCTCGCACCCCATTGGGAAAGCGTCTCCGCCAGGCGCTCGGCGTGAAGCGTTTCGACACTCAGGGCGTGCAATCGCTCGAGCGTATCGCCCGATCTCTCGCGAAGGCCGTCGAGGTTCCGCTCTCGCAAGGGCGGTTCTATGCCAAGCAGCGCCGAGCGGCGGGTGCATTCTTCCCGCACGCTGAGACGACGCGAGTTCGGCGATTCGATCAGCTCGATACGGTCGCTCACGAGATTGGTCACTACCTCTCGAAGCGCCATCTCCGAAATCCGACACGGCGTGGCGCAACTGATCGTGGGGCACCGGTGCTTTCAAGGTCGGCGATGCGCGAACTGGTGCAGATGGGTCGTGATCTGTACGGCGAGCGGAAGCCGAACGCCGGCTACGGCGAGGAAGGCATCGCGGAGTGGGTGTCGCACTATGTCACGAATCCTGACGTTCTCTCGGCCAGGGCGCCCGAGTTCAGCAAGGTCATGTCGACGCTGCTCGAAGCGGAGGCCGACCTCGCAAACGCTTTGAAGGAGGCGCAAGGTCGATTTCGTGATTACCAGGCGGCCGACGCGAACCAGCGCACTGATGCTCTGTTGTCGGTGAACGAGCGCGTGCGCAACCTCCCGACGGTCGAGATGGTCGTGCGTGCCGTGTTCGACGATCTGGACCCGGTCCGGCGGGCCATGGAGGCGCTCGGGAAGGCAAAGACCGCACGTGAGGATGCCTACACCTTGGCGCGGCTCACCCGCGGCTCCGCGGGCATCGCCGAAGAGATGATCGAGCGGGGCGTCACGGATTTCGCAACCGGTGAGCGTTCGACGCCATCGATCGTGCAGGCACTGCGCCAAGTGCCTCGCGGACGCATGCAGGCGTTTCGACGCTATCTCACATCGGAGCGCACGATCGAACTCGCCAGCCGCGGGGTCGACAGTGGCCAGCCGCTGCCCGATGCCGTTCGAATCGTCGAGACAACGAAATCGGAGTTCAGCAAGCCGGCGGACGTTGTGTGGGCTTACAGCAAGGCGCTCCTCGAGTATCGGCGAGATGCGGGGCTCCTCACGCGCGATCAGTTCAACTCGATTTGGCGTGCAAATCAGAAGCGCGTGGGGTTCTACCGCGTGTTCGATCCGACCGAGACTGGGGCGGGGCGTGGCCGCGGCCGAGAGATGGCGAAGAGCGGACCAGGACTGTACGCCGCCCGCGGGTCAGCACGCCGGATCATCGACCCACTCGAATCCGTGCTCGCCGACGTGTACCACACCGTGGCCCAATCGAACGCCCATCACGCCGCGCAGACGCTGCTGGATGCAGCCCTCAGCACCGAAGGCGGTGGCCGCATCGCCGAGATCGTCGAGCCTCCGAAACGATCCGTCTCGATCCCGGCCGAGCGACTCAAGGGACAGATTGTCGAGCGCATGCAGGAGCTTGGAATTGATGTACCTGATTCTGCCGTGCTTGAGGACTGGCAGGGCGTCTTCACGTCGTTCGAGGAGAAGGCGATGGCGGGAGGCGCCGAGTCGAAAGATTTGGTGCTTCCGATACTGCGGAATGGCGAGCGCGTGTGGGTTCAGGTGCACGACCCCAATCTGTACAACGCGCTTCTGGGCCTCGATAAGCCACAGCTCGAATGGTGGTGGCGATGGCTGTCGCTGCCAACACGGACACTCCGCGCCGGCGCCACGCTCACAGCGGAGTTCATGGCGCGGAATCCCGTGCGCGATGCCTGGACCGCATCGGTGTTCAGCCGGGCCGGGTTCCGGCCACCTGGGTGGGATCTTGGGCGCGGCCTCTTTCACGCGCTCCGCAAAGATGAAACGTACCAACGCTGGCGGCTCGAGGGCGGTGACAACGCAGCAATGCTGGGCCTCGATCGCCCACAGGTACAGTCCGAGCTGCGCCGACTGACAGCTTCGCGAGGAAAGCAGGCTGCTGACATCGTGCTCCACCCGATCGATCAGCTGCGCATGCTGTCGAACCTGATGGAGAATTCGACGCGGTTGGGCGAGTTCGGGCGTGTTGAGCGCCAGGCACTCGACCGGATGAACGTGTCTCGCGACAAGGCCAACCCTGCAGAGCGTCGGGCGGCATCGTCCGAGGCCGCGATGGCCGCGCGCGACATCACGATCGACTTCGCCCGCGCCGGCCACGTGACACGCGCGGCGAATCAGTTGATTGAGTTCCTGAATGCACAGGTGCAAGACAACGCCAAGATCGTGCGGGAGCTTCGGGAGCGCCCGGGGATCGTGCTGCCCCGCATTCTCGCCACCATCACGATGCCGTCGCTCGCCCTGTGGTTGCTGCAGAAGGACGATCCCGCGTACCAGGAGCTCCCGCGGTGGCGGCGCGACTTCATGTGGAGCGTAGTCCAGCGGAATGAACGCGGCGAGGTGGAGCACATCTGGTCGTTCCCGAAGCCATTCGGGCTCGGCATTTTATTCGGCACGGTCCCGGAGCGCATCGCCGAGTGGATCCAGAATGACGACCCCGCGGCGTTCGATCACCTCGCAGAGACTCTGGTCACCACGTTCAACCCGCTCAAGCTGCCGACGATTTTCCGCCCGCCAGTCGAGAACTGGGCAAATCGTCAGTTCTTCGGGTATCGCCCAGTCGTGCCACCCTCGACGCAGAATCTGGAGCCCGCGGAGCAAGTCGCCCTCCAGACTGGTCCCGCAGCGCGCGCCGTGGGTCGCGCCATCGACTACTCGCCCGCGAAGATCGAGAATCTCGTGCGTGGCTACACTGGAGGCCTGGGAGTGTACGGCCTCCGCGCGGCCGACGTGGGTGCCGCTCTGCTTGCAGGGAAGGACGGAGATGGTGTGGCGCGGCGG
>CAZSNV010000084.1:0-16983 GCA_964608035.1 uncultured Gemmatimonadaceae bacterium
GCCACTGCAGCCAGCGTACGAATTCGCCTCATTGCGAGCTCTCCTTTTTGGGATCGACCAGCGCCAGCGTTTCCTGCCGGCTGTAGCCGAACTCTTCGATGGTGAAGGTGATCGCCTTGGCGGCGATGCGAGCGACGCGCATGCGACCTAACGATTCGCCGACGCGGACTCGGTACTGCTCCTTGGTCCCGAGGTCGCGGAGCACGGCCACCGACCCGCCCAGCGGGTCATACGCGATGGACGTGACGCGCAGCTCGGTGATCAGGGGGCGCAACTCGCCGTAAGCCATGAGCGACAGAAACGGGTCGCGACGGCCACTGCGATCGTAGCGGAACGACTCGCGATTGAAGCCGGCCGTTCCCTCCATGACTACCGTTGAACCAGCCGACGCCTGGGTGGCGCGGCCGGCATTCATTCGCCGTGTCGAATCGGCGGCGGTTGAGTCCTGCGACGCGGTCATGCGTCGCGTATGCTCGTTGGTCGCGTTCACCGCTTTCGTGGCCGCGGCCTTCGATTTCGTGAGCGGCGGCAGCGACTGCGCGGACGCGACGCTCGCACCCGACATCGACAGCGCCAACACCAGCGACGCGATCTTCATGACTTGCCTCCCTGCGCCGGCGCGCCCCGAATCACATAGGTCTGGATCTCGAACTTGGTCTCGACGGCTGCCGTGCCCGCCGGGGCCAGCTTCACCGCGTTGATACTCTTGTTCGTCGATAGCGCCAGTGAGATGTTCACCGGCGTCACGATGCGCTGGAGCGATCCGACGTTCGTCATGAACTCGGCCAGGGCGTGGTAGCCGCCCGTCATCGAGACCTTGTAGCGATAGGTGTCGAACGTCTCGCCGCGCACGATGGGCTGCGGCTCGAGGCTGGCGATGTCGAGACCTTCACGGCGCGCGGCCGTGGAGACTTGCTCGATCAGCGACGGCAGCTCGTTACCGGTCGGCACGAGAAGGCGCATGACTTCGAGGTCCTTGCCATACCGGGCCGCCTCGGCCTCGAGTTCGGCCGCCGTCCCCCGCGCGATGCGCGTGCGCGCCATCGCGTTCAGGGAGTCGAGCGTGTTGAGACGCGCCGTCAGTTCGGCAAGCTCGGTGTGCTTCGGCGACCAGACGAAATTCCAGTAGAGCGCCGCGAGCGCGAACGCCACCACGGCAGCAGCAACCATCTTCTGGTCGCGCGGGTTCCTGGGCATGAGGGCCATTGCGATTACCTCACCGAGAGCGAAACGGGAGCGGTCATGATCATTGAGCTGTCGGGGCGCTCGTACTGCGCCTCGAGCGTGAACTCGGTGACTTCCTTCCCTTCGACCAGCGCCAACTCCGAGCGCGCCAGCTGGACGTTCTGGATGAACGGTGAGGCCTCGAGCAGTTTCATGAAGCGCGTCAGCGCCTGGATATCGACGGTGTTGCCGACCAGGCGGAATCGCGCCAGTTCGGGCATGGCGGGAGCGGCGGGCTTCGTGGTGTCGCCCGGCGCGGGCGCCGGACCGGTGCCGAGTGGCGCGGGCTGGGGCGCCGAGACGGCGAGCGTCTTCAGCCAGGTGTACGGCGGAAGCGCGCGGCTGACTTCGTCCATGACGTGCGGCCAGATGAACCGGTCGGCGTCGATGGCCTTGATCACCGTGAGCTGCTTCATCACCGAATCGCGCTTGGCTTCGGCCGAGCGGCGCTGGCGCAGCACGGTGGCGAAGCGGGTGGAGTCGGCCACGGCCTGCTCCTCGTGGTCGGCGAGGGTCGACGCGGTCGCGGACTGCATGACGTGCATCGTGCCCACCGTGCCGGCGGCCACCATGAGGCTCACGATCGCCGCAATGAGGAACGGGTCCTTGAACGACGACTTCGTGTCGCCGAAGGCGCCGGCCAGCGAGAAGCTGGCGCCGCGTCCCTTGGACTTCCGGGACGCGCCCGGTGTCAGGTTGATTTCAATCATCGTTAGGGTCGGCGAGGGACTCAGGCAGCCTTGCGAAGCGCGAGGCCGATGGGGAGCATGAGGAGCGGCGCGATCTCGTCGGTCACCAGGCCGTCGAGGGCCCCGTCCCGCACGCGGATGTTGGCCAGCGGATTCGCCAGCTCGACGGTGAGGCGCAGGCGACGGCCGAGCGCTTCGGCCAGGCCCGGCACCCGGGCGCCGCCACCGCAGAGGAAGACCGACCGCATCTGGGCGGCTGACCGCGACGACGACGCCAGGAAGGCGGCCGCGCGCTCCACGCCGACGGCGATCTCTTCACCGCGACTCTCGATCACCGCATCGAGGTGCGGCGACCGGTCATAACCCTGGAGCAGTCCCTCGGCCTCATTGGCGCCAAGGCCGCGTTCACGCTGCAGATCCTCGCGGAAGCGCCGTGTCCCGACCGTGATGTCACGGGTGAGGATCGGCACGCCATCGTCGAGGATGTTGATGTTCGTGACTTCGTGGCCGATGTTGATCAGGCCGACCACGCCCCGCATCGCCTCGGGATGATTCACCTCGAACGCGTTATGCAGGGCGAAGGCGTCGACATCGACGATGGTGGCGTTGGCGCCGGCGTCCGCCAGGAGCTGCACTTTGGATTCGATCAGCTCGCGCTTGGCGGCCACGAGCAGGACGCTCATGTCCTGCCCACTGCCGTCCGGGTCGAGGATCTGGAAGTCCAGTTCCACCGACTCCATGTCGAACGGCACGTGCTGCTCGGCTTCCCAGCGCATCAGTTCGCGCGCCTGCTGTTCCTTCACGCGCTCGATCTGGATTTTCTTGATGATCACGTCGCGGCCGCCGACGGCGGTGACGACGTCACGACTCTTCAGGCCCGATTGTTCCAGCGCCATGCGGATCGCGTCCGTCACGATGCCGGGGTCCATGACCTCGCCTTCGACGATGGCATCCGCCAGGAGCGGCGTGATGACGACGCGGGCGAGCTCTGGCTCGCCGCGACTGTGGTCGATGACCGCGACCTTGATGAGTCCTGAGCCGACATCGAGTCCGATTGTCAGCTTCTTGCGACCGAAGAGCGCCATAACGAGTTGGTCGAGTGCGAGAGGTCCGCGGTTACCAGGATCCCGGAAACGTGACCTGGCGTGAACACCGACTGTGGTGCGCAGAGCAGCGCGGCTGTGAACCGCTCCGCCCGGCGCGGTAGATCAGCGAAGGCCTTCGACGCATTTCCCGGTCGCGGGTCGCCGCACAGCGGGCGACCCAAGAGCCTGAACCAGCGTCATCTGGTCGTTGCTGCCCATTACACGACCGCCCCGGAGAGGGAGTAACAGCCGTTTGCATGGCATCGTGCGCTTTGACGCGGACGTGAGCGCCGTCACGGGACGCGCGTGATCGCGCAATGACGCCGGCGCAATCACGGTCGCTTCGCGAGCTACATCACCTAACGCCGTCAGTCGAATTCCGCCCACCAGCGCTGGCGGATCCGCATGGGAGACGCGGCGGCGAGTCGGGCCAGTCGCACGCGACAGGAAGAACGACGGATAAGGCCTCCATTCGCAACAATCGTGTGGTCACCGGCGCTTCGTCGCGCATCACCGGCCAGCACCGCGCCGAGCACAGTTCCTCCTCCGGCGCCCGTCACGAAATCATCCTGCGCTATCACGAGGCCCGCGAAGACGGCGCCGTTCTCGAAAACGATGTCACCGGCCGCGACGATGATTCCCTGGCCCGATCCGCCGCGCACCGTGAGGTCACCCAGCGCCTTGATCACCGGCAGGTGTGCCACGCACGCGCCGCCGGCAGGGTCGCCCCAGTTGGTCGCGGGCAGCGTGTCGCAAACAGAGCCAATGGATATCGGAGCCGGCGTCACGATCGCGCCCGCCGGAAGGACGATGTCGGCCACCAGCGTCGAGGTGAGAGAGGCAACCCGCGTTGCGACCGTGCTGTCGGGAAGCAGCGGCGGAGTGCCGCTGATTCCTCCACCGGTTGCGAGGACCGTTGTGGTGTCGGGTGCGGCGATACCCGCGATTGGTATCGTGGTCAGGCTGTTGCACGCACCGAAGACTTCGATGCTGTCCGCTCCGACAACGGCACCGGAGCCCGTCACGCCCGCGCTGTCCGTCACGCCCAGCGCGGCCTGAGCCGCGTCAGGCGGGAGGTCGAGCCGGAATACCGCGTTGACGGTTCGTCGCGCGGCCCGCCTGACGACAGTGCCGCCCGCGTGACCTTCGCTGACGACCCACCACGTCGTGAGGCTGGTTCGCGTGAGGCGCATGGCGCTCGACGCGCCGCTGGACAGCATGTGCGTCACTGGTCCCACGGTCTGCCCAACCGGAGCAGCCACATTCCACGCGGGATTCCAGTCGCGCAGCGCGGCGACGGCGCCGTACTCCGCGGCCTCGAGCGCGAGGCGTTCGGTGAGCGCGCCGACGGATGCCCTGGCCTCCTGCGTCGTAGCAAAGGCGCTGCCGGCGATGAAGAGCGCGATGACCGCGAGCGTGAAGACCGCCGCCGGGAGGGCAAGGCCGCGACGGGCCCGACTGCGTGCGGGTATCATCTGGAATTCCTGATGCCGATGAGTGAGTGGAGTGAATCGGCGTAGCGGCCGCGAGCCACGCCGTCCATGCGAACCGCGCGTGTGGTCCGCGTGCGGGTGGCCACCGAGATGGCGGCCGGAGATCCCGGTCCCAGTGCCGACGTTGCGCCTGACGAGTCCCGGCCGCCCAGTGCGATACCGCTGGCGCGCGGCGCTGCCGCGTTGAAGGGGAGGTACGGCCCGCTCACCGGCTGGATGGTGATCCACGAGGCGGCCGCCGGCTGCCATTCGGTAAAGCCAAGCCAGTGCTCACCCGTGCCGCCACGGTAGAGCGCAAAGCGCGCGACTCTCGTCAGGCGGACCGGCGCGCTCGGCATCACCGTGGGCGGCGGCGCGGGACCCGAGATCGTGAGCCGCCATGAGGAGCGCCCGGCGTCGAACACCGGATCGAGCAGCGGATCGCCCGGACAGTGACCGGGAGCCCGGCTGACGGCCGCCACCGGCACCCCGATCCATGCATCGTCCGCCGATGTGTCGGTAGCGCCTTCGTCGAAGAGCCAGGCGGTGTCACCGGGTTGGGGCGTTGTCCGGAACCGGGTGAGGGCCTGGCCTGCGGCGATGGAGTCGGGTGCGAGGTCGATCACACCCGCACCGATGCTGCACGCGACGCCCGCGCCAACCGGGAGCCTGAAGACGATGGCCGAGTCGGAGAGTTGTGTCACGTCGCCGGCGGCCGTCGATACGCCGCGCAGCTCGACCGCCACCGCCTCGTGGGCGGCTGCGTGCTGGGAACGTGACTCGAGGATGGCGAGGATTCCGTTGTGGAAACGCGCTTGGGCGTCCAGTGAACGGAGCGTCGCGGCGCCGACGATGCCGAAGAGGGCAAGGGCGACGAGCAGCTCTATGAGGGATGTGCCTCCCCTGCGGTGCCGGGCGGGGCGCCTGCCTAACGCTCGCACGGGAGGAGCGTGTTGACGGGCCACTGGCGCGGGGTACGCCGGCCGGTGAGTTCCAGCGTGGCGTCGACCGCCACGGATCGAAGCCGCGGCGTTGCGGTCCAGCGCATGGTCGCCTGCTTTTGCGTCTCCTGTCCCCCGGCGACGGCGTCGCAGGGTATGGACCGGAGCGAATCCAGGACGCGACCGGCGAGGAGTGCCCCTTCGGTGATGGCGCGCGCCTCACCCGCCTGGACAACGATGAACGTTCCGCTCGCCGCGAGTCCGAGTATCCCGACCGCGAGGATGAGAATGGCGACCAGGACTTCGGGCAGCGTGAAGGCGTTTCTCATGCGACGCATGGTACGGCACGCGCCTCACGCCTTCTTCATCCTCATAACGCAGAGCGGGTCATTTCAGCGCAAAGCGCAAAGCGCAAAGGGTCGGTGGTGCAACCCTCGGCGCTTTGCGCTTTTGCGCTCTGCGCTTCTGCAGCTACCTGACTACTGTCGTGCCACCGCCCCGTGAGGCCGCGGCAATCAGCGCGACAACGACAATGACCCCTGCTGCGCCGAGCACGATCCAAAGCGGATCCGTGTACCACACGGTCCGGCCTTCAGTGAGGTTGATGTCCACCTTCACGTCACCGCCCTTCGGCGGGGCCGGGACCGGATCTTGTACCGCACTCGCGGTGACAAGGTACGGCACGTCCAGCGTCGGCGCGGCGTTCGCGGCCCCGGCGCCGGCCGAGAGCAGAACCGCCGTCGCGACTATCATCGGAATGCGCATGATCTCCTCCTGCAGGTTTCAATCGGACCCCGCTGGGGCCGCATCGTGAGCGAGCCCGGAGGGGAGTGCCGGTGTCCCGGCGTTTCCGTTAGTACCTGTGCGCGCCCTTTCCGATCCGGCGAGCGCGGCCATGCGAGCGGCTGGGCCTGGTTCGTTAGGCAGCGGGCTCGACACCTGAGATGTGAGATGGAGACGTGAGATAAGCTGCACCGAGATCTCACGGGTCTTCTGTTGGTAATCCGCCGTTGCAGTTATCTCATATCTCACATCTCCCATCTCACATCTCGGAAAAGCGGAAGGGCGACGACCTTTCGGCCGCCGCCCGTTCCACCTCGATAGCTGTGGGAGGACGCTACGAGGTTAGTTGCACTTCGGTTCGCCTTCGACAATTGCTGGCGCAACCGCAGCGACAGCGACGAAGATGGCGCACGTCTTGGTCGTACCCGAGTGGCCGGACGTGGAGCTCCAGCCCGTACCAGCCGTCGCGGCCGCAACGACCGTCACACCAGCCGACGGAACGAAGCCGTTCACCGCTGCGGTCGTACCAGCAACGTTCGAAGCCGTACCTGAGACGTAGACCTGGAAGTCAGCGAAGTAAGCCTCCTGCGTGGTCGCCATGTTGCGGAGGTCGGACTTCATCGACGCCAGATACGCCTTCTCCTTCGTGTTCGCGAACTTCGGAATGGCGATGGCCGCCAAGATGCCGATGATCACGACGACGATCAGGAGCTCGATGAGGGTGAAACCCTTGCGAATCTTGTTGCTCATGCTGTGGTCTCCGTAGGTCCCAAGTGAGGTGGAAGTCGCCCGAAGAGGCTGGCGCCGCAATCAGGGAAGGGCAACACGCGGACCAGACGAGGCGCCGAGTTACAAGCGGCGGTGCCGCAACATCTTGGCTGGATCAGCAGTCTGCCCCCGGACCACCTCACACACTGTGAAATGCGACCCGTCTTGCAGTCTGCGACGGCCTTCGACGGGCCGTCCGACCCCCTCTCTGTCCTGTGCCGCCCGCCCGACAACCGGCGAAAACGACTCGGGAACAGTGGCTAGACTGGGTGTCGGCCTAACGGGTAACAGCATGCCGCGGACCGTGCCTAACCTGTGCGGTGGCTCACCGGCCTGACGAGGTTAAACCTCACGATATGCCAGAAAGCGGCGACACCATCCTTCCATCCGATCTTCTTTCCCTCGGCGTACGTGCGCCCCGAGTACGAGACAGGGACCTCCCAGATACGCGCCCCCGCCTGCGCCAGGCGCGCGGTGACTTCGGGTTCGAATCCGAACCGGTCAGCGGTAAGCACCAGTGACCGTGCCATATCACCACGAATGGCTTTGTAGCACGTCTCCATGTCGGTCAGGTTCAGGTTCGTGAACATGTTGCTGACCGTCGTCAGGAGCATGTTCCCGAGGCGATGCCAGAAGTACAACACCCGGTGCGACCCACCCAGGAAACGCGATCCAAAGACGGCGTCGGCCTTGCCTTCAATGATCGGATCGAGCATGAGCGGCCAGTCGGCGGGGTCGTACTCGAGATCGGCGTCCTGCACGATCACCACGTTGCCGGTGCTGCGCTGCAACGCCGTGCGAATCGCGGCACCCTTCCCCTCGTTTTGCTCCTTGTGCACCAGCACGTCGATCAGGCCGGCGCCGTGAAGCCGGTCGAGGATCGCGCGCGTGCCATCCGTCGAGCAGTCGTTGACGCACACGATCTGGGTGCGAACCGGAACCGCGCGCACCTGCTCCACGATTACCCGGACGGTGTTCTCCTCGTTGTAGACGGGGATCAGCACGGAGAGGTGGACGTCTTCGGGGGCAATGGGCGAGCGGCCGCGGAGCCTGGGTACCAGCGCTGCGACCGTGTCCATCCCCAGCGGTGTCAAGGGTCGTTGAGTAGGCGCGGTCATGGAGCGATTCGTTCGTAGATAAAGGCGTTCGGAATCAATCGAAAACGACGGAGCAACGGAGTGTCCCCCTGGGTCAGCGCTTCGGCGGCGCGCTGTCCCGCGTCCGACGTCGTGATGTAATAGCGCGGGTCGTAGGCATCAATCATTGCGCGTGCTGCGGCAATGTTATCAGCATCCGTGGCCGGCTGCACCCGTTCCTTCGGGAGGAACGTGGACGTTGGCATCCCCTGGCGACCGGTGTACAGGTAAACAAGAAGGTCGTCGTCGGTCATGAGCACGTCACCAGGCCTCGTGCTGGCGGCGACCCATTCGGCGATCGGCTTGGCCCGGCGCCCCGCGTCACGCTGCACCGAGGCCCACCACTGGTTCCGATACCCGCGCGCGTTATACGTGGCAAATCCGAGCACCAGCGCAGCCGACAATCCGAGGGCCGCAACGCGAATCCCACGCGACGCCCATAACAAGGGACGCCAGCGCCAGACGGCGGCGACACCGGCCAGTCCACACAACGTCAGCAACGGCCAGACGGCCAGCACGAACCGGTCCGGCTCGAAAGGCCAGAGGAGGACAACTCCGGTGTATGCGACAAGAAACAGTGCTGTGATCGTCGAGCGCCTGACGAGGACTCCGACACCAATCGCCATGAGAGCGCAGGCCGCTACGAGTGCCACCGCGCGCGGCCAGGCCGGCGACACCGGCATGAACACGTAGCTCACGAACCGGCCGACGCTCTGGAGGTTCGCGATCGCCACGTCGCGGGCGAATCCGATGCCGCCGTCGGCGAACCCCCGCGCTATCCATGGGCCATACGCTCCATACTTCCCCTGAAGGACGGTGGGAACCTCATGCTGCCAGGCGGCCAGCCAGAGTTGCCACGGCACCAGACAGAGTGCGGCAGTGACAGCCATTGCAATCGCCGCCCGCCAGTTCCGCCGATACGCCATCACCAGGAGAGCCGCCGGTATGATGACCGCCCCAAGGGTCCGGACCAGCGCGAGCACCCCACAGGCCAGCCCGGCGGCCAGGGCCAATCGCCACGAACCTGTTTCCGCGGCACGCTCCGACAGAAGGAGCGCCGGAAACAACAGTGCCATGAACATCGGCTCCGACAGCACGACCCCGGTCACCAGCAACACTACGATGGCCAGGGTGCCGGCCAATCCGGCCAGCGCCGACGGCACCGGATCCCACTGGAGGCGGGCGCGGGCAAATGTCCACGCGCCTAACGCAGCCAGCGACAGCCAGACCGCGTTCGCGAACTTGAACAGCACGATGTTGTCCGGGAACGACGGCGACAGGCGCCAGAGGAGCGAAAGGAAAAACGGGTACCCCGGCGGATAGTGCGTCGCGTGGGGCGCGCCGGGCAGGTTGATCATCCGGTAGCCCTCGCCGGTTGCGAGCGCCTTCGCCAGCACGGTGTAGATCGCATCATCCTGAAATGCGCCCACCGGCCATGGGGTCACCGTCATGAGCGCCACCAGCATGACGACCGCCACGAGCGCCACCGGCAGCAGGCGCTCCAGGCGGACGCCAATCGGCGCCGCTTCAGCCGGTGCTGCCGTCGCGGTCACGGTTTGCTGCGGGGCACGGTCCTGAAAATCGCTCCCATTCTCAAAGCGCCGACGAGTTGCAGCTCCGGCGGAACAGCCTGAAGCAGACCTCGCGCCGCGTACGTCCCGTAGTCAGACGACGCCAGCACATAGTCCACGTCGTAGGTTTGGAGGATGCTGCGCAGCATTTCCGTCGCGAATGCCGGCGTCTGCGCCCGCATGTGCTCCTGCGGCGTAAACGTCCCGTTCGGAATGGTACGGCGGCCGGTGTACAGATGAAGGAGGACGTCGTCGTCGGTCGCGATGACCGCATCCTCCGGCGTGTTGCTCACGATCCATTCGGCAAGCGGCTTGGCGCGATCGGCGACGATGGCCTGTAATTGCGTCCACCACCCACGCTTGGTGCCGAGGTAGTTGTACCGGGCGTAGCCGATGACGAGGAGCGATGCGAGTGCGACTCCAGCCCAGCGCGCGGCGAGGCGCGGCTGCCCTTTCGGTCGCCAGGAAATCACCGCCTCGATAGCGAGGCCGAAGATGATTCCTACAACCGGCCATATGGCCCACGTGAAGCGCGCCGGCATGAACGGCCACGATACGACAAGCGCCAGGTACATCGCAGCCATCCAGGCGGCGACCGGAGCCCGATGAAGAAGACGCCACCACCCGCCGGCGAAGAAGACCGTGACGACTACTGTCGCTGTCCACCGCAACCATTCAGGAAGCGTGTCCACGGCGAGTGTCGCCCAGCCCTGGGCAACGATCTGCGCCAGGTTGAACCAGACAAGTAGTGCCACCCACGGTACGCCACCGGTGCGCACCGCATCCCCCAGCCAACCCGAATACGAGCCGTACTTCCCTGCGAAAACGGGAGGAATCTCGGCCCCGTGCGCGGAAACCCACAGCTGCCACGGCAGCATGACGACCGCGCCGGCGACGCAGACCAGCGCCGCCGCGAGCCAGCGCCTTCGCCACGCGAGAACGAGGGCCGTGGCCGGGATAGCCACGATACCTAACGTCCGGACCATGGACAGCATCGCCCCCGCGGCGCCGGCGATCAGCGCATCCCGCTTGCTGCCGCTGTCCGCGGCGCGCTCGCAGGCCATCAGCACAGGGAAGAGCGCGGCGAGGAACATCGGCTCGGACAGCACCATGACGCCAAGCAGCACGATCGGGGTGCAGGCGGTGAACGCGCCGACGGACAGCGCCGCCGTCCAGGGGCCCATGCCGACCTTGCGACGCGCGAAGTGCCAGCCGAGTACCGCCGCCAGGCCGACGAGCGCCGCGTTCGCGAACTTGAAGAGCGTCACGTTCGCCGGGAACGAGGGCGAGAGCTTCCACAGCCCGGCCAGGAAGAGCGGATACAGCGGCGGATAGTGCGTCGCGTTCGGTGCGTCCGGCATATGGACGAACCGGTACCCCTGCCCCGTCGCGAGCGACTTGGCCAGCACGGCGTAGATCCCGTCGTCCTGGAAGACACCGACCGGGAACGGTTGGATCGATACGACGATCCACATGACGGACACCGCGGCGAGGACCAGCGGTAGCAAACGCTCCCGCCCTCCCCCTGCAAAACTCGCCGGCGCCGACGTCTCCGTGCCCACCGCCATCAGCCGTCCGTCCCGAACCGCGACAGCTTGCGGTGCAGCGTCGATGGGTCAATACCTAACGATTCGGCGGCCCGCGTCTTGTTGCCATTCTCGGCGTTGAGCACCCAGAGGATGTAGGCGCGCTCGATGGAGTCGAGCGTGGGATTGGGTGCCGCGCGATCGTCGAGGAGCCGCGACGGCGTTGGCGCGATCACCCGTTCGGGCAACGCGTTCACCTCAATCCGGTTCGTCGGCGTCATGATCCAGGCGCGCTCGAGCGCGTTCTCGAGCTCGCGCACATTGCCCGGCCACTGGTATGCCTGGATCGCCTCGATCGCCTCCTCCGAGAGCGTCTTCTCCTCCCCAGGGTGCGTCGCGGCGAGCCGCTGCAGGAATGACGCGACCAGCAGCGGAATGTCGTCCTGACGGTCGCGCAGCGGCGGCAGGTGCAGCGCGATGACGTTCAGCCGGTAGTACAGGTCCTGCCGGAACGTGGCACGGCGCATGGCCTCTTCGAGGTCGCGGTTGGTCGCGGCAAGGAGCCGGGTGTCGATCGGAATTGGCTCGGTCGCGCCGACGGGAATGACTTCGCGATGCTGGAGCACGCGCAGGAGCTTCACCTGCGTGGCGGGCGTCGTTTCACCGATTTCGTCCAGGAAGAACGTGCCCCCGCCCGCTGCGGTGAAGAGACCCTGCTTGTCCCTCACGGCGCCGGTGAACGATCCCTTCACATGGCCGAACAACTCGCTCTCCAGCAGGCTCTCCGGGAGCGCGCCGCAGTTGATGGATTGGAACGACGCCTCGGCGCGACCCGAGAGCTGGTGGATGTAGCGCGCCACGACTTCCTTGCCGGTTCCCGATTCGCCCTGGATCAGGACCGTCGATTCGGTCGGCGCAACCGTCTCGGCCAGGCGGAGCACCTCGGTCCAGGACCGGCTCTTCCCGACCGGGCGTCCCGTCATGGACGTCTCGCGCCGGCGAATTTCCTGCTTGAGCGACTGGTTCTCGACCCGCAGGCGCCGGTGTTCGGCAGCCCGGCGCAGGATCGCCACCAGGTCGTCGTTCCGGAACGGCTTCTGGATGTAATAGAAGGCGCCTTCGTTCACGGCCTGCACTGCCGACTGCAATGTCGCCTGGGCGGTCATCAGGATCACCGGGACCGTCGGATCCTGTCGCCGCACTGCCGACAGCACCTCGATGCCGTCCACGTTAGGCATGCGCACGTCGGTCAGCACGATGTCGGGCGAGAGCGTGGCGATCTGCTCGAGGCCCTGCCGTCCCCCCTGCGCCACGTGAGGCGTGAAGCCCTCGTTGCGAAGCAGGATGCGCAACGATTCCAGGATGCTGGACTCGTCGTCGATCACCAGGACGTTGGCTTTCCGATCGATCACGTCGCCTCCACGGGTTGGTCGTGCTCCCTCGGCAACAGCACCGTCACCCGGGTGCCGCTGCCCACCTCACTGTCCACGAACACGCAGCCGGCGTGCGACTCCACGGCGCGGTGCACCACAGCCAGTCCCAATCCGCTGCCGCCCGGCCGTGTGGTGAAGAACGGATCGAACATCTTCTCACGCGCATCGGACGGGATGCCGGGGCCGTCGTCGGCGATGCTGATCGAGACTCCGCCACCGGGGAGTTTGACGCCGATCGGAGCCTCGTCCTGGCGCAGCGTACCGACCTCCACGCGCACTTCGCCGCCCGGCGGCGAAGCCTGCACGGAGTTCAGCACCAGGTTGAAGACCGCTCGATGCAAAACGTCGTCATCGCCCTGCACGATGCCGGCGTTCCCATTGTCTCCGCTGATCGTGACGCGCACTCCCTCGGCGCGGGACGGATGCGCCGCGGCCAGCATCGCGGCCCCGCGCACCAACCGCCCGATCTCGACTTCATGGATCCGAGAGACACGCACTCGCGCGAATTCGAGGAAGTCCGACAGGAGCCGTGACAGGCGGTCGGACTCGCGCACGATGAGCGACGAGAGCGTAGCCTCGTCAGGCGTCGCGCGTGGAGAGTGGCTCAGTTGTTCGACCGCGCTGCGGATCGACGCCAGCGGATTCTTGATCTCGTGGGCCAGGGACGCGCTCAATTCCGTGACCGCTTCGAGGCGCTGGGTGCGGCGCCGCAGAGCGTCGAGACGCTTCTGGTCAGTCAGGTCCTGGAAGATCGCCGTCGCCGTCCGCCCCGCCCCGTTCGCGCCGATTCCGGGCTGATCCGCGCCAGCCGTTACCGTGGTGTTGAGACCAATCGGGAAGCCGCGGGTGGCGGTTATCACCTTGCCCTCGGCCCGGATCGTCCGGATCCCGGACGCTGCGGCATGCTCGAGGGCTGAGACCAGCTCGGGGGAGACCAGGCCGAAGAGATCGCGCACCTTGCGACCGGCGCTCCGGCCGAGGTCCAGCCCGAGCATGGCACTGGCGGCAGGGTTGGCATATACGAGGTGGCCCGCGGCGTCAACGGTTACGATTCCGCTGCGGATGTTGCGCAGGATGTCCTCGGCCTGCAGTCTCACTTTGACCAGTTCGGCCGCCAGTTCCTCGCGACCGGCTCGGGCCTCGCGCAATCGTGAGGCGATGTAACCGGAACTCAGCGCGACGCCAGCAAATACTCCAAGTTGCAGCCAGTGTCCGAGATCCAGCGACGAACGATGCGCGAGGATGACATCGGCGAAGTAGAAGACACACCCGAGCGCAGCCACGAGGATTCCCGCCGACGCCGTCAGCATCAGGGCGGCGACGGCGATGACCAGGTTGTAGAGCGCGGCAAATTGCGACGTCGCGCCACCTGTCACGTGCACAAGGCCCGTGACCAGCACGAGATCGAACAGGATCTGTCCGCCGAGGAACTCGTCGTTCAGCGCTTCCGATTGGAACTCGCTCCACACCGCCGAGATCGCGGTGAAGACGCCTGCGCCGACCAGCATCATCGTGGCGATCAGGCGATCGACGGGCGTGGATTCCTTGAACACGAATCCGACGGCAAAGAAGATCGCGAGCGACATGACCACCCGAACCACGTACGCCCACCGAAGCAGGAGTCGCGGATCGAGCGCTTTCGCCGGTTGAGCCGGGGCTGGGGAAAGCCGCGTGCTCACGGACGGAGTCGGGCTTCGTATTGCAAGGTGCAAGACGCCCTGGGGGGTCTGGGGGGAGGTAACTGTCGCATTCTGCTAGAACTTGGACGATTCGCGTCACCTGGAGTTTCCCAGTGGATGTGACGGATCACCTGACGTGGCAAGGAGTTCTGGCCCGAATTGGCGCCGTTTTGGCGCTGGTGCTCTTAAACGGGTTCTTCGTGGCGGCCGAGTTTGCCCTGGTCGGGGCCCGGCGGTCGAAGCTGCAGGAGATGCAGGAGGCGGGCGACCGGTTAGCAAAGTTTGCCCTTCGGGCTCTCGACAACCTCGACCGATACATCTCGGCCACCCAGCTCGGGATCACGATCGCAACCATCACTCTGGGTTGGGTCGGAGAGCCGGTGCTGGCAGCACTGATGGATTCGGTGCTGGGACTTTTTGGAATAGAACCCAGCCCAGGCGCCGCGCACACCGCAGCCGGCATCGCGGTCGCGTTCGCAGTGATCACGTTCCTGCACGTGGTCTTCGGTGAGCTGGCTCCGAAGACCGTCGCGCTCGTCATGCCCGAGCGTTTGAGTGGCTGGGTGGCGTTGCCGCTGATGCTGTTCGCGCGCGTCATGATGCCGTTCATCTCACTCCTCAACGGGACGGCCAACGCCTCACTGCGGCTCTTCGGCATCAAGCCGATGGGCGAGAGCCGGCATGTGCACTCGCCCGACGAGCTGCGGATGCTCGTGATGCAGGCCCGGGCCCACGGCACGCTGGACGAAAGCGACTCGGCCATGCTGGCCGGCGTGTTCGACTTCCATGAAAAGAAAGTTCAGGACGTGATGCGGCCGCGGACGGAGATGGCCGCGCTCTCGATCGACGCGACCGAGGACGAGCTACGCGAGACGCTGAGCCGCGAGCGGTACTCGCGGTATCCGGTCTACCAGGAATCCCTGGACGACGTGGTGGGGGTGTTCCTGGCCAAGGATCTCTGGCTCCACGACGGCAAGACGCCCTTTTCGCTCCGGCAGTTCGTGCGCGACCCGCTCTACGTCCCCGCCACCCGCCTGGCGGTGCGCGTGCTCGACGATCTCCGGAAGACGCGGGCGCACATGGCCGTCGTGCTCGACGAGTACGGCGGCACGGCGGGCATCGTGACGATGGAGGACCTGATCGAGGAAGTGATCGGGGACATCGCCGACGAGTACGACATGGTCTCGCGCGAGTCAGTGGAGGTGAACGGGGTGCTGGAGCTTGCCGGGAACCTCTCGCTGATCGACGTGCGGTCCGACCATCGCGTGATGATTCCGGACGGCGACTGGACGACGTTAGGCGGGTACGTCTTCGCGCGACTGGGCCGGATCCCGCGGGTGGGGGATCACGTCGTGTTCCCTGGCGGGGATCTTGAGGTTATTGCGATGGATGGGAGGAGAGTAGCGGGAGTGCGGGTCAACAGAGGTAAGGTCTAAGCTGCGTGCTGCTTACTGCTTACTGCGGGCAGCTTGCTGGTGCTGGTGCTGGGGGCTTCCCGATTCCCGATTCCCGATTCCCGATTCCCGCTCCACGTGGCTGACGACATCGTCATCGACGACACGCACGCAATCCCCCGATACGAGTTGAGTGTGAAGGCGACTCGTGCGGGCGGACCGGGCGGTCAGCACGTCAACACGTCGTCGTCCCGGGTCGAGGTGCGGTGGAATCCATCAGAGTCGAGCGCCCTGACGCCTGACGAGAAGGCACGGATCGCACAGCGGCTGGCGTCGAAGCTGGATGGCAGCGGCTGGATTCGTGTGGCGGCGAGTGACACCCGCAGTCAGCGCCAGAACCGGTTGCTTGCCGAACAGCGCCTGGCCGGGCTCATTGCGCGCGCGCTGCATGTCCGCAAGAAACGGGTCAAGACCGCGCCCTCGAAGTCGGCGCGCGAAGAGCGGTTGCGGGTGAAGAAGCTGCGGGGTCGACGGAAGCGGGATCGAGGTGGTGGTGAGTTGGATTAGGAGAGGTCAGAGCTCAGAGCTCAGAGGTGCTGCCGAGTCACGATTCACCATTCACGAGTCACGCTTCACGAGTCACGAGCACGATTCACGAGCACGATTCACGAGCACGATTCACGAGCACGCTTAACGAGCACGATTCACGACATGAGTTACTGCGACGCTGCCGGTCTAGAATTCCATGGGCCTTACCACAACACCGAATACGGTTTCCCCATTCGCGACGACTCGGCGCTGTTCGAGCGGCTGATGCTCGAGATCAATCAGGCTGGGCTCTCGTGGCTGACGATCCTGAAGAAGCGCGAAGGGTTCACGAAGGCGTACCACGGCTTCGACATCGATCGCGTGGCGCGGTATGGGGAGCGTGATCGTGCGAGGCTCCTTGGCGACGCGGGCATCATCCGGAACCGGCTCAAGGTGAACGCGGCAATCGAGAACGCGCGACGGATCAAGGCGCTGCAGAAGGAATTCGGCTCGTTCAGGAAGTGGCTGGATTCACATCATCCCCTGTCGCTGGATGAGTGGCGCCGGCTCTTCAAGAAGACGTTTGTGTTCACTGGTGGTGAGATCGTGAACGAGTTCCTGGTGAGCACGGGGTACTTGCCCGGCGCGCACCGGGAGTCGTGCCCGATATACGCGAAGGTGCTCGCGAAACGGCCGCCGTGGAGTCGTGACTCGTGACTCGTGACTCGTGACTCGTGACTCGTGACTCGTGACT
>CAZSNV010000085.1:0-16864 GCA_964608035.1 uncultured Gemmatimonadaceae bacterium
CCGGTGCCGCCGCGCGCAAAGCCCCAGGCGCGGAACGCGCCGTCGATCTCGCCCATGTAGTGGTGCAGCAATACGTACGCCGACCCAGGCGTCCGTGGTCCCATAAAGGTCCCAATGATTCCGCTCGCCGCTTTCGTCGCCTTGAGCACATCCGTCTCGAACCACTCGTCGAGAAAGTCGGCGGAGCTCATCGTCATGAGCTTGTAGAGCAGGTGGAAATGCTTCTCGCTCAGCGACTGGAAATGCACGCCGACCTTGAGCAGTCCACGAAGGTCGCGCGGCGACAATGACGTTGGATCGGGCGGAATCATGCCTATAATCGGCTTGACCGCCATCGCCATCAGTCCCATCAACCGGCTGTACTCCTCGTAGGCTTCGGCATCCTTGAGTGAATGCCGCGCCACTTCGCGCCGCGTCTGGTCGGCATCGGGCCACGCCGCGATGTAGTCGCCGTTGAACATCGGCGTGACCGTGCTCTCGAGCGGCAGGATCTCCAGGCCGTGAGTCGGCAGCGAGAGATCCCTGATAATCTCCGGCCGCAGCAGGCTGACGACGTACGAGAACACCGAGAACTTGAACCCGGGAATCATTTCTTCTGTGACGGCGGCGCCACCTACCAGGTGTCGCCGCTCGAGAACAACAACGCGCTTGCCCGCGCGCGCGAGATACGCCGCGGTCACAAGCCCGTTGTGTCCGCCTCCAATTACGATGGCATCGTACCGGCCGTTCGCTCGCGTCATGCGCGCTTCCGCTCTGGATTGAAGAACGGCATGGGCCTGACGTGGGCGCGGGCTCGCTTGCGGCGATGTTCGACGGTGATCTCCATGTCCAGCGCGGTTCCCTGCTCCGACGCGGCAGCCTCCAGATGAGCGAGCGTCAGGTAGCGCTTGAGGAGCGGAGACCAGCAGCCGCTGGTCGCATACCCCACCTGTCGGTCGCTGTCGGCCGCATACAGCGGAACACTCGTGCGCCACGCCGTCGTTGGCAGCCGTGGCGCGAGGCCAACATCCGCATACAACGCTTCCAGTGGTTCCCAGTCGACCTCGACGCCGACGAATCGCCATTCCGCCGGGCGCGCCCGCTCTGCCATCAGCGCCTCATGTCCCACGAACGCCGCCTTGTCGAATCCAACGGTCCACTCGAGACCGAGCTCCAGCGGCGACGACTTCTGCTGCTCGATGAGTGCCTTCTTCGCCGGCACGTAGTCAACGTCGAGCAACAAGAGACCTGCTTCGATGCGGGCCACGTCGAGCGCCAGGATGCCGGCCGGAGTAATACCGTACGGCGCTCCGGCGGCGATGAGCGCATCCCAGACGGGAAGCGCGTGCTCCGCTTCCATCCACACTTCATATCCGAGATCTCCGGTATAGCCGGTCCGCGTTATGGTGACCGGCACACCGCGAATGAGCGCATTCGTCAGGCGGAAGTAGCGGATGCCGGAGAGGTCCGTCCCCGCCGCGTGCTGCAGGATCGTGCGCGCATTCGGACCCTGGAGCGCCAGCGCCGCCATGGCATCGCTGACGTCCTCGATCGTCACTCGCAGACCGCGCGCATTCTCGCCCAGCCACCGATAGTTAGGCTCCGCCGACGTCATGCGCAGAAAGTCGGGCGCCAAGACCGACACGGTGCCGTCGTCGAGCACCTTGCCGGCGGCGTCGCACCACGGCGTGTAGAGCACCTGGCCGACCTTCGCCTTCGCAACGTCACGCGTGACGACGCGATCCAGCAACCGCACCGCGTCCGGCCCACGGACGTGGTACTTGAACAACGGTGAGACATCGAACAGCGCCGCGCTGCTCCGGATGGCGTGGTACTCGCGGTCGTGATGCAGCTCATACGAGCTGGCCACGACGTACCCGGCCCACCGCCGCCACGTCTGACCCTCGACGAGCGGCGCCGTGCGGGAATGGAATGGCGTGCCGGGCAGTGAACGGGGGAGGGCCACGCGGGCGCTACCCGCCTAACGTGCCGTACGTGGAAGCCGCTCCGGCATGTCGGCCAGCACGTAGGCCATCACGGCCATCGTGGCGACACACAGCGCCACCTCCCGCTGGTCCAGCTTGTCCACGGTGTCGGCGTCGGTGTGGTGGTACCAGAAATACTTCGTCCCGTCCACGTTGAGGCCCAGTCCCGGAACGCCCAGGGCCATGATCGGGCCGATGTCCGCGCCGCCGCCTCCTGGCAGGATCTGGCCGGAGCCGATCGCGGCCAATAGCGAGGCAATCTGCTTCACCAGAGCAAGCGCCGAGTCGGATCCGGTGAATCCGAAGCCCAGCGGCTTGAAGACGCCGCCATCGCTTTCGATGGCCGCGACATGCTTGTCGAGTTCCGCCCGGTGCGCGTCGCGGTAGGCATTGCCGCCGCGAAGTCCATTCTCCTCATTGGTCCACCCGACGACACGAATCGTCCGTCGCGGCCGGAGGCCAAGCTCCTTCAGGATGCGGATCGCTTCCCAGGCGACGACGACCCCGCCCGCGTCGTCCATCGCGCCGCGCCCCACGTCCCACGAATCAATATGGCCGCCCATCACAACGACTTCGTCCGGCGCCGTCGTGCCGCGCAATTCGGCGACGACGTTTCGCGACGGCGCGTCAGGCATCATGCGCGCCGACATCGTGAGCTTCACCGTAACCCGCTGACCGCGCTGGATCATGCGCGCGATCATGTCCGCGTCGTCGGGCGTGATGGCGGCGTGCGGGATCTTCGGCACGCTGTCGTTGTAGGCCATGCCGCCCGTGTGCGGCGTGCGCATCGAGAATGGCGTCACCGACCGGATGATTGACGCGACCGCACCGGCCCGAGCCGCCGCCACCGCTCCTCCGCTCCGGTACTGGACGGTCTGGCCGTACACCGTGAACGGCACGTTGAAGAGCACGATTTTCCCCCGTGCCTCTGCTGCGCGCGACCGCAGGTCATCGTAACTGGTCACCACCATGACGTCCGCGCTGATGCCCTGCGCGGGCGTGGCGATGCTGCCTCCCAGGCCCAGCATGGGAAGCACCTGCCGGCGCGGCGAGATCAACTCGACCGATTCGGCGCCGCGCACCCAGCGCGGAACCATGGCCGGCTCTCCGCGCACGCCATCCAGCGCATCCTTCGTCATCTCGGCCAGCGTCCAGTCGATCGCCCGCTCGAGCGACTCCGAGCCGGAGAACCGGTGGCCGAAGGTCTCGGTCAGGGTGGCGATGCGGTTCCACGCGGCGCTGTCCTTTGTCGCGCGCGCGATGATGCGCGACGCCGCGTCCCGATAGCGATCAGCGAGGGGCTGCGCCCGGCCCGTTTCGGGCGCGAAGGACGCGAAGGCGACCAGGCTCGTCGTCAGGAGCCAGCGTTTCATTTGGGGGTGGGTTTGGAGACGCGGAAAGATATGCGAGGCCGGAACGGCGCACAGCCCGAAGGGCGCAGGGCCCGAACGGCGCACAGCCCGAACGGCGCACAGCCCAAAGGACGCAAAGCCCAAAAGACGCAAAACCCAAAAGACGCAAAGCCCAAAAGGCGCAAAGCGCCAAACAGCGCAAAACCCGAACGGCGGAAGTGTCGTTCGTTACTGCTCCGCTGAAGGAGATCTCGTTATTCTGCATTTTGCATTTTGCATTCTGCATTTTGCATTCTCCTTGCCCTTCCCTCCATGCTGAAACGTCTCACGATCGCCGTTTGGGTCACGCTGGCAATCCCCGCCTCGGCCCAGTCTCCCATCGCCCCCACCGATTACGGCAAATGGGAATCGCCCGGCGCGGCGTCTTTGTCGCCCAACGGGCGGTGGCTCGCATACGGGCTGACCCGGGTGAACGAGGAGAACGAGCTCCGGATCCGGCCGCTCGACCGCGACACCGCGTTCGCGGTGCCTAACGGCACCGGCGCGACGTTCACGGTGGACTCGCGATGGGTTGCTTACCTCATTGGCGTGTCGCCAGCCACACGGGAGCGGCTCGAGCGGGAGAAGAAACCCATCCGGACCGCGCTGGGCATCCGCGAGCTGGCCACCGGCCGCACCGACAGCGTCGCGGAAATCGCGTCGTTCCGGTTCAGCGCCGATGGTCGGTTTGTCGCGATGCGACGCTACCCTGCCGAGGGGAAGCGAGTTGCTGAACTGATCGTGCAAAGCCTGGCGACCGGCGCGCGCATGACCTTCGGCAGCGTCGGTGACTTCGCCTGGACCGACCGCCGGCCGGTGCTGGCACTCACCATCGAGACCGAAGGCGGCACAGGGAACGCCGTGCAAGTCTACGATGCGGTGACCCAGACCGTCCGTGTCATCGAGTCGTCCGGGTCGATCTATCGCGGACTCGCCTGGCGCAAGAAGAGCGAAGATCTGGCGGTGTTGCGCACGATCGCCGACAAGGGATTCCGCGACACGACCCATGTCGTGCTTGCGTTCTCGAACGCCTCAGTGGCGACGCCCACGCAGCGCGAGATGGATCCCGCCCGAGCAGCGGGATTCACCAGCGGCATGCGCGTCGCTGACGCTCGGCGTCCCGAATGGGCCGATGATGGTTCGACGGTCTTCTTCGGTCTCCGCCCGCGTGAGGTAGCAGCCGACACCGCGGCGCGCGGCCGCTCAGGCGGTGCCACCGCTCCAAAAACGTCCGATGTGCAGGTCTGGCACTCGCAGGATGTGCGCATCATGCCGATGCAGAAGGTGCAGGAGTCGCAGGATCTGCAGCGCACCCTGCTGGCAGCATGGCACGTCGCGGATGGAAAGGTCGTGCAGATCTCTCGCGATCTCATGGAGGCGACGCGTCTTCTGCCCGGCGGGAAGCATGCCACGGAAGTGGACCGAGCGGCATACGCGTGGGGCACGATGTTCGGGCGCCCGTATCAGGACATCTGGGTCGTCGACACCCGCACTGGCCAGCGGACGAAGGCGCTGGAGAAAGTGCGTTTCTTCTACGGCCCAAGCCCGAGTGGAAAGCGGCTCGCCTGGTATGATGGGACCAATTATTGGAGCTATGATCTCGCCACCGGCGCACGGACGAACCTGAGTGCCACGGCCAAGTCATCCTTCGCCGACGTCGACTGGGACTTTCCCGGTGACCTGACGCCGCCCGAAGGCAACGGCGGCTGGACGAAAGACGACCGCGGCTTCCTTGCCTACGATACGCACGATGTGTGGCTGTTCGCGGCGGATGGGAGTTCGGCCAAACGACTCACCTCTGGCTCAACCGAAGGCGTCGTGCATCGTGTCGTCCGGCTTGGCCCGACGGACGAAGGCATTGACCTCAGCGTCCCCGTCTACCTGTCGCTGAACGGACGATTGACCAAGAAGTCAGGGTATGCCCGCCTGACGAGTGGAAAGCCCGTCGAACGCCTCGTCTACGATGATGCACGGATCACGCGCCTGGTGCGCGCAGACAGCGCCGACGTGTTGGCGTTCACGCGGGAACGATTCAACGACGCGCCTGACTGGTTTGTGGGAGGCCCCCTGCTGCGCGATCCGCGTCAGGTCACCGCGTTCAACGCCTTCCAATCCGGCTACGCGTGGGGCCGTTCGGAGCTCGTCGATTTCACCAGCGCGACCGAGCGGCCGCTCCAGGCGGCGCTGTATTACCCTGCCAACTACGATCCATCGCGAAAGTATCCGATGATCGTGTATACCTACGAGCTGCTTTCCCAGAACGTGCATCAGTATCCGGTGCCGTCCGAGCGCGGGTACTACAACACCGCGGTGTGGACGGCCAACGGGTACTTCGTGCTGCAGCCCGATATTGTTTTTCGCGGGCGCGACCCGGGGGTGTCTGTTCTGGACGCCGTCGTGCCGGCGGTGAAGACGATCATCGCGCGCGGCCTCGTCGATTCGGCGCGCGTCGGACATGTTGGCCACTCATGGGGCGGATACGAAGCGACGTTCCTTCCGACGCGGACGCACATCTTCGCCGCCACGGTCGCCGGCGCTCCGATCACCAACTTCCTCAGCTTTGCCGGCGCGATCCACTGGACGCCGGGCATCGCCGAGTTCGATCACTGGGAGACGGGTCAGGCGCGCATGGACGTCCCGTACTGGGAGGACATGGAGGCCTACCTCAGGAACTCACCGGCCGCCAAGGTCCACGAACTCCGCACGCCAATCCTGATGGAAGTCGGCGATGCCGATGGTACGGTTGATTGGCATCAGGGCATTGAGTTCTACAACTTCGCGCGCCGCGCCGGACGCAAGGATTTCATCCTGCTCGTGTATCCGGGCGAGGACCACGGCCTCCGGAAGAAGGAGAACCAGATCGACTATCACCGCCGGATCAACGAGTGGTTCGGACACTACCTGAAGGGCGATCCGGCGCCGAAGTGGATGAAGGAGGGGCTGTCTTGGCTGGACAGGAAAGCGCTTTTGGATGCCAATAAGTAGCGCCGGGCGCAAAGCGCAAAGGGAACTGACAAGGCGCGTTTCGTAGAGGCCCACGTTACAACAAGAGCAGAGCACGAGAACCAATCGCGCTCTGCTCTTTTGTCTTGCCTTTCCCTTTGCGCTCTGCGCTTTGCGCTTTGCGCTTTGCGCTTCCTGACCTAGAAGGTAATTCCCAACGTCGTAATCGTCCGCTTCAGCGGCTCGTGCCGGCGCATCTCGACGAACAGGCCAAGTCGACTGACGCCAGCGCGGACACCGGCGCCGTAGTTCCAGCCCATTTCCTTCGCGCCGCCCGGCGCCATCACGTACTTCCCGCGGCCCGCGATCGCATACGGCTGCACGAGCGGCAGCGGAATGGTTGCCACCGCGTTCACGTTGTACGAGAGGTTGTCCGTGTCCACCTTGCTGCCCAGCAACAGCGCATCCGCGCGAATGCCCAGCGGAAGCAACGGCACCGTCAACTGCGCGCCGAGCTGCTTGGCATCCCTCGCAAACGTCGATACGCCTGCCTCACGAGAGCCGCCGACGCCGGCCCAGAGACTCAACCCCGTCTGGGCTTGAGCCGTCGAGGTCGCGCCGATGAGCAGCGCACTCGTCAGGCACATCACTGGTGCGAGTAACCGTTTCCGTCCCATGGGTCACCTCACCGATTCGTCACATTGTATTTTGTCAGGATCTCGCGCAGTCGATCCAATGGCAGCGCTTCGATCGTGCGCCCGCGGCTGGTGACCGTGGTCGCCTTGAACAACGAGTTGTAGATCGCCTCTTCCGTTGCCTCCACCACTCCCTGGAACAGCGCCGACATGGCGTCATTCCCAAGATCCTCGACCTGACGGGTTGGTGGCAGTGTCCCACCACCTTGCCCTTGCCTCCGTCTGACCAGTGGTGACGACGAGAACGCGAGGACGTAATCACCACTTCCGTTCGACGCCGACGAACCCGTCCGGGACAAGCCCATGATGGCTCGCGCCGCCACACGCTTCAGGTTGCGATCCGAAAGCGGCGCGTCCGTAGCGACCACGATCATGATCGAACCATCTCCATGCTCACGTTCCACATCATTCCGGAACGCGTACCGACCCAGCTCCTTGCCGACGGGGGCTCCCAGCACCTGCAGAACGCCTCCGAAGTTCGATTGCACGAGTACACCGACTGTATACCCTCCTTGAGACACCGGGAGGACGCGAGACGACGTCCCGATTCCTCCTTTGAAGCCGAACGCTACCGTTCCCGCACCGGCCCCAACCGCTCCTTCTTCTACCGGCCCCGACTGCGCGCTCTCCAGCGCCTGCCTGACGTGATCCGGGCGAATCGGCCGCGATCGAATCGCGTTCAACGATCCGTCATTCGTCTCGCCCACCACAGGGTTGATCGACTGAACGCCCTGCATGCCGGGACGCGCCAGCATCCATTCCACCATGGCATCGGCGGCGCGCCAGACGCATAGGGTACACGTCAGCAGGATGGGCGTTTCGAGCTCACCCAGTTCGGTGACCTGCGTCACGCCTAACAACTTTCCGAAACCGTTGCCGACATGCAGCGCCGCGGGAACCCGGTCGAAATACGGGTTGCCGTCGTGCGGCAGAATGGCCGTCACACCGGTGCGGATCGAGTCGCCCTCCAGCACCGTGGCGTGGCCGACGCGGACGCCGGCGACATCGGTGATCGCATTGAGCGGTCCCGGCTTGAACACCCCCGGCGCGACGCCAATGTCCCTGGCCCGGGGCCGCGAAGGCTCCTGTGCGCCCGCGCCGGCGAAAGCCAGCGCGGCGCCTAACGTCACAGCCATCATCACTCGCATTGGTGCCTCCTCGCATCGGGACGTGCCCCGCTGACCCGGGAGCACGCGACTGCCACTGCCCCTCTCGCGACCACTGGAATTCGAGCCACGGCCCACGTGCTGCGTCCGTTCAGCGTATATCGGGCGTCGGCGATCGTGACCCAGGTGGTGTCACCGGCCGGGTCGATCACGTAATACGGCAGCCGCGCCCAGGAATGATACTCCCGCCCTGCGGGTGTCCGGTTTGCGGGGATCACGGCGGGATGGCCCGCGTTTACCGGTATCTCGAACCAGGGGGCAGAGAGGTCGGCGGTCGGCAGCACTCGATACCACGCAAGGTGATACGAACCTTCCCACAGATAGATCACGCGCCGTCGAATCGGGTTGGCGAAGCCGGGATCCACGACAATCGTGTCGGCCATGACCCCGCGCGCGGTCAGTGCACTGCGCACTCCATTCCGGGCCATGGCCGTCAACGATCCCATCGCGACCATGTACAGTCCAACCGCGACCAGCGCGGCCCGTGCTGGCGTGACTGATGTGGCACTGGACCCTTGGCGCTCTTCCCGCCGTCGCGACACCCAGACACCAAGGCCGAGCGTCAGCCAGATCCACGGGTCCACAATGAACAGCGTATCGGCGTACCACCACGTCGGATTCAGTGGCATCAGCCAGCGCATGCCGTAAGTGTTCATCCAGTCCAGGAAGGGATGCGTGACCATCCCGATCGCCGAAAGCAGCAGCAGCCCACCCAGCTTCGGAGGTTCGCCCCCTCGTCCGCGCCAGCGGTACCACCCGAGCATAACGAGCGTCAGGACGAATGGCAGCACTATCAGCGCCGGAACGCCATGGGTGATTCCGCGCCGGAACCCAAGGCTGTGGCCGAGGGGCACCGCGATGACGTCGATGTCGGGGAAGTTCGCGGCGATCATCAGCGTTGCCGAGCCGAGCGCGGAGCGGTGCTTCAAACCGGCCTCCCCTAACGCAGCGCCGACGAGCGTATGACAGACATTGTCCATCTCACTTCCCGCCTCGACAAGGTTCCTTGCGTACCGCTTGGGACGGTGCTTTGAGAAACTGGATGGGAGATGGGAGATGGGAGATAAACTGCACAACGATCAAGATCGGAGTTGATCGGATACTTCCCAATCGAATCAGCCTCATCGTGTTGCAGTTTATCTCACTTCTCCCATCTCACTTCCGCTTTCGGTCTGGCGTCGAGCTTTCGCGCGACAAGGAGCGCTGTGCTTGCGTAGCTGGTGAGGTTCAGCAGGGTCTTGAACAAGTCCGGGATAAAGTCGACCGCGATGAGGAGCCCCAGCCCTTCGGGAGGAAGTCCCACCGCCAGGTACAGCGGGGCCTGCACGAAGAAGCCGCCGCTCGGTATTCCCGGCACCGTCAGCGACAATATCACGCTTCCGATCGCGAAGATGACCAGGTTCGTGCCGCCAAACTCCACGCCATAGAGCTGCGACACCAGGACGGCGCCTAACGGCCAGGTGATCGGGGAGTTCAGCTTGAAGATCGACGCGCACAGCGGAAGCACGAATCCGGCCACGGCCGGCGGCAGGCCTAGCTTCGTCGGCGCATCGGTGAGGAGGACCGGCAGCGCCGCAAGCGACGAGCGGGACGTAAACGCAATCGTCTGCGCGGGCAGCAGCGCCGGCGCCAGGACGCGCAGCGGCACACCTCCCACGCGCGCGGTGATCACGTACAGCAGGGCGATCGCGACAATCAGGCAACCCACGCACGCCAGGATGTACACGATGATTGCGCTGGCTGCCGCAGCGCCGAGGCGAGCACCGACCGACATCGCCAGCGCGAAGACCCCGATCGGCGCCACGACGACAACCCACCGAATGATGGTCACCATCGCATCAGCCACGCCCTGGCAGAACCGAACGTGCGTTTCCCTGATCTCGTCCCGCACGCGCGACAGCGCCATCCCGTAGGCAAGGCTGAAGATCACCAGGGGCAGCAGCGCGCCGTCGGCAGCGGCACGAATGGGATTGTTCGGCACGAGTGAGAGCAACCACTCCTTCAGCGACACCTGCTGCAGCAGCGCCGGATCGAAACGCGCCGCTTCGCGCAACGCGGCCGTGCTGCCAGCGTCGAACGTCAGCCCGCCAAGCAACACCGTCGCCAGCGGCGTCATGATGATCGCAAAGAAGGAGAGCAGGACGAGCATCACCGCCAGCGTCCGCGCGCCCAGCGTTCCGATCTGCCGGGTGTCCTTCGAACCGGCGATTGAGGCGATCAGCATCGTGACGATGAGCGGAAGCACGGGCATGCGAATCGCGTTGATCCACACCGTGCCCAGTGGCTCGATGAACCGGGGAACCGGGGTCGCGCGGAGCAACATTCCGGCGACGAACCCGGCCACGAGTGCGGTCGCGACCTGCAGCGTCGGCGACCGAAGCGTTACTGCCAAGCCGTCCTCGACTCAGTAGTCAAGGTAGGCATCATCCTCGAAACAGTAGAGCCAACGCTCGCCCGGCTCGGCTGATGCCACGACTGGATGCGACGAGGCCAGTGCATGTTTTCGGGCATGCTGATTGGGCGACTGGTCGCAGCAGCGCGTGCCACCGCACTGCTGGCACGTCCTCAGGTGCACCCAGGCCGAACCGATCTTGATGCAATCTTCGCACTCATGCACGAGCGGCCCGCGAACCGTCGCGATCGCATCGAGGTGTCTGCACGACAGTTCGCTCATGAGAGGACGCTGGGGAACGTCATCGAACACCACCATCCGGACACCACTAAGGTACATGCGGCGACGACCCGGTGGAGACAACCGGCGGGCGTCGATCTCCGCGCATATCTTGCGACATCGACCGGAGGTTGAATGAGCAGGACCGTCGCTGCCGAGGAATTCACCGCCCTGGGCGCCACGCAACGCACGCTCGAGGCACATCCAAACCGGGACGTCAGCCTGGGACACCTGACGGTGACCCGCGTGCTTCCGATTCGCGACCGGCGCATGGTCGGGCCGTGGTGCTTCCTCGACCGATTCGGGCCGCTGTCGTTCAGCGAAGAGAAACCGATGGACGTCGCGCCGCATCCCCACACCGGGCTGCAGACCGTCACGTGGCTCCTCGAAGGCGAGGTGCTGCACGACGACAGCCTTGGAAGTGAGGCGACCGCGCGCCCAGGTGGGGTCAACGTCATGACATCGGGCCGCGGCATCGCGCATGCCGAGCAGACGCCGCGGCGAAACAGCGGCCGGCTGAATGGCGCGCAGCTCTGGGTCGCGCTGCCTGACGCGCACCGTCACGTCGATCCCTCATTCGACGGCGTCGAGCGCGTGCCCGTCATCGAAGCGCCGGGTGGTATCACGCAGGTGTTCGCCGGGTCGCAGGGCGGCGTCACCTCGCCGGGAAGGCATTTCTCCGATCTGGTGGGCGCGGACCTGCAGGTGCATCCGGGCGCGTCGCTCTCGATGGACCTTCGCGCGGACTTCGAGCACGCCGTGCTCGTGCTCGACGGCGACTGCTCAATCGACGGAGAACCGCTCGCGCCGCGCACGCTCTACTACCTCGGCAGCAACCGGACCAGCGCGTCGTTCTCGAGCCGCACAGGCGGTCGCGCCATGCTCATTGGCGGCCCGCCGTTCGCGGAACGGATTCTGATGTGGTGGAACTTCGTCGCGCGTAAACCGGAGGAAATCGAGCAGTATCGGGAAGACTGGGAACTGCGCCGTCGCTTCGGCGACGTGCCGTCCTACCAGGGCGACCGCTTGGCGGCGCCGGAGTTGGCGCGCATTGCGCGTCCCAACGCGCTCAGCTGAGAATCGCTCGATGCCCGATGCAATCGCGACGGTGTTTGATAACCCCGAGGCAAGCCGATACGAGATCATCGTCGGCGACCAGGTCGCGTTTCTCACGTATCGCCGCGGAGACGACAACTGGCTCCTCGCCCACACCGAAGTGCCCGAAGGATTGCGGGGACAGGGCCTTGGGAAGATCCTGGCGAAGCACGCGCTCGATGAGGCGCGGAAAGCCGGCGTGAAGGTCATTGTGAAGTGCCCCTACGTGACGTCCTGGCTGCGTCGTCATCACGAGTACGATGACATCGTCATCGCTCGTGTAGCCGAGAGCGGGAAGGTGGACCGTCAGGCGCCGACCGACCCCAAATAGTCGCGCATGAAGCGTTCGTCGGTGCGAGCCATGAAGGGCGGCCCCATCTCATAAGTGGTGCCCGCGGTGCACCACGTGATGTGGTGAACGGCAGACATCATCGCCGGCACCTCGTGCCCCGTGATGACCACGGCGCAACCGTCGCGCGCCATCTCGCGGAAGACGCCGAGAAGAGACTCGGCATCCATCGGCGCCACGTTCCGCAACGGCTCATCGGCGAGCAGGCAGGAAGGCCGCCGCAACAAGGCGAACGCGATCTCCGCGCGGCGGCGTTCACCGCTCGACAGCTCGAAGGGCCGCGAATCCAGCAGGCTGGCGATCGAAAGTCGCTCGGCAACCCGACTCACGCCATCGGCGTCGTCCCGTGAGCGCACGAACTCGAGATGCTCCCGCACTGAGAATGCATTCGACAGGAGGTCGTGGTCGGGTACGAAGCAAAGTCCTTCTCGTGCAAGGCGAGCAAGATGCGGTCGTTCACGCGCGACTCCATTGAATCGAACGGATCCGGTGTCATGCTCCACCAGGCCGGCCGCTATGCGCAGGAGTGTCGACTTCCCTGCTCCGTTTCGGCCGAGCAAGGCTCGCAGTTCACCTCGCGTGGCGCGCAGGCTCGCGGAGTGTAGAGCCCATTTCAAGCCAAAGCGTTTCCCGACGCAGTCCGCGACGAGCAATTCCCTCATGTGCCGAGCAGCAGAAGTGCTTCGAGGAACACGGCCGGCAGAGTCCCAACGAAGACCGCCTGATTCGTAGCGACACCAAGGTTGAAGAGAAGCGAGAGCTCCTTTCGACGGCGCAAATCGACGAAGACAAGGCTCGGCGCAGCGGCGAGCGTCCACAGAGGCACGAGCGATCCGCCGACATCGTATCCCGCCCCCGCCGCCCACGCGATCATTGCCATTGCCGCCAGCCGCGCGAAAAGCCAGAGCGCGGCACCGCGCAGAAGAAGGGCTCTGAGAAGGCGAGCTGGGATTGCTGTCAATCGCTGGGAGGCTGGGATGGGCTTTCAGCGGCCCCGACCGTACACTTGCTCACTCAATACGTTTCCCCATTCTGCATTTTGCATTTTGCATTTTGCATTCTGCATTCAATTGCCTCCTGCCCTCCGAACTCTCCTTCTCCTCACTCTGCTGGTCAGCCTGACCGGCACGCTCGCGGAGTTATTGCTTCTGGAGCACTTCGAGGACGTCTGGCAGTGGGCTCCGATTGCCTTGCTGGCCGGGGCGCTCGTGACGCTTGCGGGGTACGCATTGGAACGGGGACCGGTGACCCTTAACGTTCTTCGGGCGTTGATGGTCCTGTGTCTGGTCAGCGGTTTGGTCGGCGTGTTCCTGCACTACCGGGGTAACGTCGAGTTCGAGCTGGAGATGTATCCCGACCTGTCCGGATGGAAACTGTTCAAGGACGTGATGATGGGCGCAACGCCGGCACTGGCGCCGGGCGCGATGGTACAAATTGGTCTCGTTGGCCTGGCGTGGACATTCCGCCACCCGGCCTTCAAATCTCAGAAGGACGCACAATCACTCGAGGGATGACGCAATGATTCGAAGGACGATTCTTCGGTTCGTGGTGGCCGCTGCCGCGTTGGCGCCTATCGCCGCATCGGCGCAGCTCGGACGCCAGATGGGACTGGTCGACCCGAATGTGGCGACCGAAGCGCAGCTCCTGGCCGTACCCCACCTGAACGCGACGGTCGTGAAGGCGCTGATGGAGAAGCGGCCGTTCATGAACGTCGTCGAGCTGAATACCTGGCTGCTCACTCAGGGGCTGACGCAACCGCAGCTCGGCGAGTCGTACGGCAAGATGTTCATCCACGTGAACCTGAACCTCGCGCCGCGGGACGAAATCCTGCTGATTCCGCGCGCCGGACCGCGGATGGCACGCGAGTTCGACGAATACAAGCCGTACACTGGCGGTTACGCGCAATTCCGCCGCGAGATAGCGAAGTACGTGAACGAGCAGGAACTCGCGCACCTCGAACAGTACACCTTCATTCCGATCGAACTGAACACGGCGAGCGACTCCGCCATTCTTTCGATTCCTGGCGCCGGTCCCCGGGTGCTCAGGGAGTTCAAGGAATACCGGCCCTATCCGAACATCGAGAAGTTCCGCCGTGAGATGGCGAAGTACTGGAACGCGAAGGAAGTGGCGAGGCTGGAGCGGTACGTAACGATCAAGCCATAAGCCTGAGATCAGCTCAGAGCTCAGAGCTCAGAGCTCAGAGGGTCGCAATGTCCGACCTTGGAGCGCTCTGAGCTCTGAGCTCTGACCTCTGACCAGGGAAAAAGAAAAGCCCCGGCCACGTGGACCGGGGCTTTCTCCATGCTCTTTATCGCTCGTCCATCCACCTATCCTCAAGCACTTCCACCGTCTTGGTGACCGTCGTCGATCCCACGGTGAGCGTCACCTTGTACATGCCCGGTGGAACGGAAGCGCCACCACCACCGCCACCACCACCGCCTCCCCCGCCCCGTCCGGCCTGGGCTCCCGGCGGAGTGTTAGGCGCCAGGTTCCACTGCACTCGATTGATGCCCTGTTGTCCGGTGCCTTCGAGGTCGCGCAACACACGACCGGAGACATCGCTGATGGAAATCTTCACCGGACCGGACGCGGCGCTCTTGAGGTAGTAGCTGATCGCCGCACCGCGTGGCGCGTTTTCGCCCTGGAAGACCTGCTGGCCGGTGACAAGCTGGCCGAGCTTCCGGTCGTTGAGCCACGCGACCGCCGGCCGGGTCTCGAAGAGGTGCACCTCCGCGCCCAGGACCGCCGCCGTCAACTGCTGGAGCGGCGTGATGTCATCCGCGATCCAGATTCCGCGGCCGTGCGTTCCGATGATAAGGTCGCCCTCGCGCGGATGGACCATGATGTCATCGGTACGGACGGTCGGGTAATTGTTCATGAACTTCTGCCACGACTGTCCGCGATTGGTCGAGATATGCATCCCGAATTCCGTGCCGGCGTACAGCAGGTCCGGATTCTTCGGGTCTTCTGTAAGCGCCAGCACGTTTCCAGACGCCGGCAGGTTCCCGGAAATGCTGGTGAACGTCCGGCCGAAGTCGTTGGTCACGTAGAGATAGGGCTTCAAGTCGTCGCTCCGGTGCCCGTCCACCGCGACATAGGCGCGCGCCGAGTCATGTGATGACGCGACCACGCGTGACACCCAGTACATGCTGCCAGCGGGCAGCCCCGGCAGGTTGCGACTCACCTCGGTCCATGTCGCCATGTCGTCGCGGGTGACCTGCACGTTGCCGTCATCGGTGCCGGCCCAGACCAGGCCCGGCTTGATGGGCGACTCATGCACCGAGATGACGGTGCTATACGCGCTGAGGCCGTCGTTCTTCGACAGCATCGTGGTGTTGCCCATCTGGCCCATGATGTTGGCCGTATTCCGGTCGTACTGCTTGGTCAGGTCCGGGCTCGCGATCCAGCTGTCGCCGCGATTGTACGACTTGAAGACGCGGCTGCCGCCGAGCCAGATCACCGATGCGTTATGCGTCGAAAGCTGGAACGGCGTATTCCAGTTGTACCGATACTGGTCGCCGGCACGGCCGTTCACCACGTTAGGTGTTCCGCCGCCCCGTCCGCCGCCTCCGCCGCCGCCAGCAGCAGCACCGCCCCGGCCCGCTGCCGACGGCACGTCGACCTGCGGTGGCGGTGGCGGCGCCGACGGCCGGATGCTCCCGCCACGGCCCGTACGGAGGTCCATGCGGTTCGTGTTGCCGTTCTGGGACTCGGCGTAGACGATGTTGTAGTCGTTAGGGTCCTGGCCGGTGTAGAAGCCGTCGCCGCCACCGATGTTGAACCAGTCAGAATTCAGGATGCCATTGTTGTGGCGCTTCGAGCTCGGTCCGCACCAGCTGCCGTTGTCCTGCAGGCCGGCGCACACCCAGTAGGGCCGGCGCATGTCCGCCGACACGTCGTACGGCAGCGACGTGACCATGGTCTTCACCGACTGCCACGTGCGACCCTGGTCGTAACTGATGTCCAGGCCGCCGTCGTTGCCGTTCATGATGTGGTTTGAGTTCTTCGGATCGACCCAGATCGCGTGCACGTCGACGTGGCCAGGAGCGCCGCCGCCGCCGGCTTCATCGAGCGTCACGAACGAGCGACCGCCATCGAGGGACTTCGCGATCGGCAGCCCGGCGACGTAGATGTTGTTCGTGTTCTGCGGATCGATGCGGAGCTGACTGAAGTACATCGGGCGCGCGTTACAGTTGCTCACGTGGCGCCACGAACCGCCATTGTTCTCGGAGCGAAAAATGCCGCCCTGCGCCGGGTTGAGCGCCGGAACCGTTTGCGGCTGTGCGGCAGGCTGCTCACCGCCACGTCCTCCGCCACCACCACCGCCGCCCCCAAATCCGCGACCGGGGCCGGCGTTATTGCACCAGTTGTAGCCGCCGCCACCGCCACCGCCTCCACCGCCGCGACCCTGTCCCGGCTGCTGGACCTGTCCAATTTCGCCGGCTTCGATCTGCACCATGACGATGTTCGGATTCGAACGAGAGACGTCGAGCGCGATGCGGCCGTACGTTCCCGGGGGCAGACCATTACCGGTCACCTTGGTCCAGGAGGTCCCGCCGTTCGTCGTCTTCCAGAGCGCGCTGCCCGGCC
>CAZSNV010000086.1:0-16855 GCA_964608035.1 uncultured Gemmatimonadaceae bacterium
GCCGAAGTCCTGCTGGAACTGGTTGCTCATGAAGAACATGTAGTCCCACGGCGACGGATGCTTGAACGCCCAGGCGTGGGTGTACGCGCTGTGCGCCCGCCAGACGGCGCTGTCGCCAACGACACCGCCGAGCATCGACAGCATGAGCGGAGTCTTGGAGTAGGTCTGGTAGCCGTACATCGGACCGGCCCAGTTCGCGTTCCACATCATCGGCGCTTCCCACTCGTCTCCGCTCGTGCGGCCGTAGCTCTGTCCCAGATTGTCCAGCACCGGTTTCTGCCCGGCGGCGTCCGCAGCCGACAGGATATTCATGTACTGGTCGAAGCCCTCATCCATCCAGCCGTACCAGGTCTCGTTGTTGCCGACCATCATCGGCCACCACTGGTGCCCGGTCTCATGGTCGGCGGCGCCGCGATTGGAGTTGATCACCATCGGGTATTCCATTCCGGAACTCGGACCATCCTGCAGGGTGAGCTGTGGAAACGGATACGGCGCCCACAGCTTCGAGTAGAACTCGAGTGCGTGTCGGGAGATCTGGCCGGCATCGACGAAAGAGTTGGCGCGCCCTGGCAGGTAGACCATATGGATGGGCACCGGCCCCTTGGTCGGGATCGTCGCCCGGGTCGCGGTCCACACGAACTTCTTCGCGGTCGCCCAGGCAAAGTCGTTGACCTGCTCGGCGACGAAATGCCACGTGAGCCAGTCGCCCGCGGCCGTGGCCACGCCAGGACCAACTTCGTTCTCGCCGACAATCGTCGTGACGGAATCGGAGCGCAATACTTTCGTCAGCCGTTCCCGGGCGGTCGCCGTCAGGACCTCGTTAGGGTTCTGCAGCACGCCGGTCCCGCTCACGATCCAGCCGCCCGGCACCGTGATCCGCACATCGAAGCGGCCGAAGTTGTTGTAGAACTCGGCGGGGCCGAGGTATACGTTCGTGTCCCAGCCCCGGAGGTCGTCGTACTTCGCGACCCGCGGGAACCACTGCGTGGGCTGAAAGAGCGTGTCGGCCCAACGCTGCGTCATCCGGTGCCCGGAGCCGTCAGGGCCGCCCGGCAGTTTTGTCCTCCACTCGATGTCCAGTTTGGCGACGGCCTTCGACGCGATCGGTGACGCCAGAAAGATTCGCGCGTTCGTCAGGTGCAAGTCCGTCGCGCGCAACGTGGCCGGAGCATTGCCGCCGCGTCCACTTCGTCCCTGGGGCGGCGGCGCGTTGAGGTCCACAACCTCGCCATTCACCGTGAGTTTCGTGATCACCATGCCCTCGGTTGTTTCCGCGGGAACCGAAAGGCCCTGGGGTACGGTGGGACGATAAATGTTGTGATCGAGGCGGAGCCGGATCTCGGTCAGTGGTCCCGGGCTCTCGTTATGCAGCGCGATGGTCTCGCGGCCGGTGATGGTCTGCGTTGCCGGATCGATGCGCGCCTGGATCGTGTAGTCGGTCCGGAGCTGCCAGTAGTTGCGGCCGGGCCGGCCGCTGGAATCGCGTGTCGAGGTCTCGTACGCGCGACGGATGGCGTTGGTGATGGGGATGTCGCGCCGGATGCCGCGTTCGGGGGCGGCAGCTTCGGCGCGGGACGGTGCCGGCGCTCCCGCACGACCGCGCCCCTGTGCATCGGCAACGAAGGGAAGCGAGGCGGTGAGGAGCAGCGCGAGGGCAGGCAGGTTGCGCATGGCTGAAAGCGTTTCGGGACTGAGGCGAAATCGGGAATGGCCTACTGGTCGGCGGTCGATCTCGACGCGGGCCAGTGCTTCTGGCGCGTTGGCGCTACCGGCCGGGGTCATCGCTGGATAGTCGGACGCGGGACGGCATCCGCAGAAAAGTGGCGGGCTTCGCTGGCCAGGCGCAACCGACGGCAAGCAACGAGCGACTGCCAACGGAACGCCGTCCCCGTCCACTGGGCAGCGGGACGATGCGATGAGATGACGGGTCCTGCGTTCCCGTGATGGCGAGGTCGACCGAAGGGAGCAAGAGCTTCCATTGAGTCACTCGACAAATGCCTATAAGATGGTATATTATGACAGCCAAGGCGATTGTCTTCACAGCGCACGCCAAGGAGCGACTCAAGCGGCGCGGCATCACACGGACGGAGGTGCGTTGGCTGATAGCCAGGGGGATCCGGAGCCGGGCTCCTTCCATCCGGGGCCGGGATGACCGCTGGAGTTACCGGGATACGTCGGGCGGCGTGAGGCAATCGTGATCCTGATTGAAACTCATCGCCTCATTGAAGTGGTCACCGTGGAGTGGAGTGATGAAGGCCCTGCGCAGATCAAATGATCCGCACATGCGGATCACCTATGACCCGAGCGCTGATGCCATGGCGGTCGAGCTGGCGCCCACCAGCCGGTCAGCTCGTACGCAGCACCTGGCAAGCGACGTCCTCGTCGATTTTGATGCCCAGGGCCGCCTCATAACCATCGAGATTCTGAACGCGAGCGCGTACTACGACAGCGACGTGCTGAAAGCGCTCGACTCAGCTGCCGAGTACCTCACCATCGCCGAAGCTGCGGCGGAGAGCCGCCTGGCTCCCGACACACTGCGGAAGCAAGTTGCCAGCGGCCGGCTCGCGGCGCGCAAGCACGGCCGTGACTGGTTGATTGCCGGCCACGACCTGATGAATTACCTGGAGTCGCGCGAGGCGCGTGGCCGTCCGCCGGCGGATCCAACCGCTCGCCGGCGAAAGGCCAGGATGATCGGCAACCGGCGCAAGGTCTGAGCGGCCCCGCATGACCGAGTCCGAACTCGCGGGACTCCTCGAGTTTCTCCGCAATGCGGAACGACTGAAGACCGTGACTCGGAGTGCCTTCACGTCCACGGGAGAAGTCGAGAGCGTCGCCGAGCACACGTGGCGCCTTGCCCTGATGGCGACGCTGCTGGCGCCGCAGTTCCCGGACGTCGACGCGGCCCGACTTGTCCGGATGTGTCTCATTCACGATCTGGGCGAGGCAATAGGCGGTGACGTTCCTGCTCCCGAACAAGCACGACGGCGCGCGAGCGGCGCGGAGGAAGGCAAGGCGACTGCCGAACGACGCGACCTGCTCACGCTGCTTCGCCCGCTTCCACCGGCGCTGCGCGACGAGATTACCGGACTGTGGGACGAGTACGAAGCCGCGCAAACGCCTACGGCGAAACTCGCCAAGGCATTGGACAAGCTCGAGACCATCCTCCAACACACGCAGGGCAGGAACCCGCTTGGCTTCGACTATCGCTTCAACCTGGGGTACGGCCGAGAGCACACGGCGAGCCCGCCGTTGATCGCGGCTATCCGCGCGGTCCTCGACCGGGCGACCGAGGACCGCGCTCGCGAAGAATAATGACGGCTACTGGCCGGGAGGTCAGATGACGCACCACCTGCACCTCATGTTGGTCGCAACAGTGATCGGCGCGCAGTCGGTTGCGGCCCAGGCGCCAGCGCCTCGCGTCGTGCCTAACGAACCAACTTGTCCGCGATGTAGCGTTGTCGTGCGACCGCTGGTCACGCTCGGGACGGACGATGGCGTCGGGTCGCTGAACGGGAAACCGACGTCGGTGAACGTGGACTCGCGTGGGCGATACTGGGTCTTCCAGGAGCTGGAGCCGCCGACGGTATTCAGCTCCAGCGGCGTAGTCGAGCGCATGGTGGGAAGGAAGGGTAGTGGGCCGGGAGAGTTCCGTTCGGCGAACAATGGCATTGTAGTAGGCGACTCGATGCTCGTCTTCGACGGGGTCGAATCGCGAGCGACGATGCTGGGGCCGGACCTCAAGGCCAGTCGCACCATCCGAACCAGGTCAGGCCTCCGCGAGATTGTCCTCGTCACGTGGCCCACCCTGCTGATTACCACCGCGTACCTGAATGAATCGAATCCTCCGAACAGCACGATACATCGGCTGTCCCTCGCTGGGACCGACATGCAAGTGCTCGGCTCGTTCGGACCCAGGGGGACGGGCGGCCCGATGGGAAATGCTGAAGTCAGTCAGCGTATCGGGCATTCACGCGACGGGATCTGGTCCACGTACTGGAATCGTCCGCAGTTCACCCGTTGGGACCGGAACGGAGTTGCGCGCCTCTCACTGACGCGACGGTTCGACTGGTACACGGGAGAAACGAAGGCCAGCATCGGCACACCGACCACACCGCCGACACCTCGTACCGGTCTCATTCGCGAGGATCAGGAGGGACTGGTTTGGCTCTTCATCCACACGCCTGCGCCAACATGGAAGCAGGGGTGGACGGCCAAGCCAAAGCGTGATGGTGGAGGGGTTGGGTATTCGACGAAAGACATGGCCTACAACCACGTGTTTCGCACATACGTCGAAGTGATCGATCCCCAGCAGGCGCGCGTCGTGGCCAGACATACCATCGATGGCTATGTGTTCGAGGCGCTGCCCGATCGTCGCGCGGCCTTGTACGAAGTCGACATCACCGGCATTCCGAGAGTCCGGATCGTTTCGCTCGCACTGAGCGGCCGATAACGATCCGTGGCTATTCGCGTCGTGCGTCTTGGTTCACAGCGTTTTCCTGACGAAGGCCTTCGTATCGGAACGGTCCGCCGTCCTCCTCGCGGAGTACCAAAGGCGCAGTTCGCATCACGCAACTTCTATGATGTCTGGCTCCCGGTCCTCTCCCCAACAGCGACCACGCTGAAGCTGGGACTCGTTGCCGCGTCGGATCGGGAATGGGCGGCGTTCATCCGGAAGTTTCGTGCGGAAATGGCAAAGCCCGACGCGAGCGCGACGCTGAACCTGCTTGCCGCCATGTCGCATCAGGCGGACTTCTCGATCGGCTGTTACTGCGAGGATGAATCGCACTGTCATCGATCCGTGCTTCGCGAACTGCTTCGTGAACGCGGCGCCACCAAGAAGTAGAAACCTCCTACCTGCACGGTGCACGGAGATGTCCCACCGAACGGCCAGTCAGCGACTGGTCATCCCCGCCGCAGAGCGAGGGTGACGGTCGTACCATTTCCCTCGCTGCTTGCTACATCGATGGTGCCACCGTGAGCGATGGCGATCTGCCGTGCCACCGCGAGCCCCAGGCCGGTTCCCTCCGGCCGCGTGGAGTAGAAAGGGTCGAACACGCGCGCCAGGTCGCCCGCCGCAATGCCGCGTCCGTCATCACTGACGTGAACCAGCGTGTCACGCTCCCGCGGCTCGACGCGTACGCGCACCACGCCTCCGGTGTCCACCGCCTGTGACGCATTCAACAGGAGGTTCAGGAGCACCTGGTGGAGCGCACCGGCATCGGCCTCCACGTAACGGTCACCACCATCTGTTGGCGGCCGCTCGAGCCGCGCACCGTGCTTCGCGACCTCCGGCTCCGCGGCGGCGATCGCATCGCGGAGGATTGGCTCCAGCGCCGTCCGTTCGAGGCGAACGTTCCCGCCGCGCGCAATGTCCAGGGCTCCCGTCACCGCGTCGTCGAGTCGCTGGACCTGACGGAGTGACCGGTCGAGCGCCTCTCGCTCCCCGCTTTCGAGCTTTGCGCGCTTCGAGATGGCCTGCAGGTCGACGCGAATGGCCGTGAGTGGATTCCTGATCTCATGGGCAAGCGATGCGGCAAACTCGCCAACGGCGGCGAGCGATTCCCGCTGTGCAAGCCGCCGCAGTGTCTCTTCGAGCGTGGCAGTCATGGCGTTGAACGCCGCGGCGAGCCGTCCAACCTCCGCGGTGCCGTTCGCCACGATGTGCGCATCGAGCTTTCCTCCCGCCACCTGCTCCGCCGCCAGCGCGAGTCTCCGCACCGAGCGGCCAAGCCTGGAGGCGACGATTGCGGCCAGCGCCAGTGCGAGCGCGCTTCCAAGGACGAGCGCCACGGTGCGCTGGCTCGCGCCCCGTTGAAATGGAATGACAAACGGGTCGAGCGGCGCCGCCAGCACGAGCGACAATGCGGGAGCCGCAATCACGCGGCGCCGCGTCAGCCAGCGTTGGCCGCCGAATTCAAAGACATCGGTACGCAGCAGGTCCGGTGGAAACGTCGGCGTGGCGAGCGGCGATCGGCCATCGGCATCGAACACCGACAGCACGGGCGGGGACGTCGCGGACCTGACGGCACCCGCAGGCAGGATCGACGCGAGGGACACCGCGGCGCGCAGTTCGCCAAGCTGGGCGCCCGTGGACCCCGACACGGGCACGATCACGGACACGGTGCCGCTGCGTGCTCGGTCGCCCGGTTCCGTCAGGTCGCCGGCGCCGTCCGAGGTCAGGCTCCATCGCACGACGCCGGCGCGATCGGCGAACACGGCTCGCGACACACCCTCAGAGCGCGCCAGCAGGTCACGGAGAAACGCCAGGTCAGCTTGTGGTGGAGGGGCCGGGTCGGCGAACGCCGCGCGGGCAACGTCATTGTCGGCCAGGAGCAGCAGGCTGCCCTGGCGGTATTCCCAGCGCGTCTGCACCGCACTCGTTATGCGGTCGAGCTCCCGATCGAGCTGCGCCGCCAGCAGCGCTCGTCCCGCACTCCCCGCGCTCCGGATCTGCAGCAGTCCGATGGCGATTGGCGGTACCGTCGCGAGCGCGATCATGCCGAACAGCACCGCACGGATGGACCAACCGCCCTTCGGGGTCACGTCGCGCCGCCGTTCTCAAGGCCGTGCCGTCGGATAAGGCGGTCCAGTCGCGGACGGTTCACGCGCAGGATCTCCGCGGCGCGTGTCTTGTTCCCACCGGTCGACGCGAGCACGCGCGTAATGTGCTCGCGTTCGACCTCGTCGAGCGAGGTCAACGACTCGCTTTCGGCGTGCCCTCCATTGGCCGGCGCCATCGAGAGATGTTCGGCCCGTATCACGTGGCCCGCCGCGAGGATCACCGCTCGCGTCAGGCAGTTCTCCATCTCGCGCACGTTTCCGGGCCAGTCGTAGGTCGTCAGCGCCGCGAGCGCTTCGTCCGAGACGACGGGCTCCTTCGCCCGCAGCGACTCGCTCGCCCGGCGCACGAGATGACGCGCGAGCCGCGGAACGTCGCTTCGACGCGCGCGCAGCGGCGGAATCGCGATTTCGACCACGCGCAATCGGAAGTAGAGATCCGAGCGAAAACGGCCCTCGGCGACGAGACGCTCCAGGTCCTGATGTGTCGCGGCGAGTACGCGTGCTTCGGTGCGCTCTGCCGTGTCGGCGCCGAGCGGATAATACTCCCGCTCCTGCAGGACACGGAGAAGCTTCGTCTGGAATTCGGGCGAAGTGTCGCCGATCTCGTCGAGAAAGATCGTGCCGCGCCCGGCCGTGGCGAAACGTCCGCGGCGCGACGCTTGCGCACCGGTAAACGCGCCCCGCACGTGACCGAACAACTCAGACTCGAGCAACCCGCTGGGGAGGGCGGCGCAGTTTACCGCGATAAACGGTTCGGCGGCGATCGGCGAGTTGGCATGTATCGCGCGCGCGATCAGTTCCTTCCCCGTGCCGCTCTCGCCCCGAATGAGCACCGTCGCATTGGTACCGGCCGCCTGTCCAATGAGCTTGTAGATCGCGACCATGGGCGCGCTCGCTCCTACCAGCTCGTCGAGCCGCACCGGTACCGACACATCGACACCAGCAGGCCGTCGGCGGGCGCGCCGGTCGGCGAAGATCGTCTCGATGAGGCGAAGCAGTTCATCCAGGTCGAGCGGCTTCGTGAGAAACTCCACTGCACCTGCGCGCATCGCCGCGATCACGGTCGGCATGTCCTGATACGCGGTCATCAGCACCACGTCGATCGTCGGCGCCCGCTCGTGCAGAATGCGCAGCAGTTCCACGCCGTCGAGTCCCGGCATCCGGATGTCGGAGAGGACGACATCCGGCTGGAATGCATCGATCTGTGCGAGCGCACCCTCCGCGGTAGCCGCTGCTGCGACTTCCAATCCTTCAGCAGTCAGGGCCGCGGAGAGCGACTCACGAATCGCCTCCTCGTCATCGACGACGAGCAGTCGGCGACTCAATTGCGCTTGACTCCCGCACCGCCGCGGAGCGCGGCACTCATGTCGATTTCGATCAGGCGCGTAGGAAAGATGGGGCCAAGTTCGGCCTGATACACCACCATCTTTCCATCAGGCGACACCCTGATGTCGTCAACATCGGTGATAGGATCACCGGCGGTGAGGTTTCGCGGAATGCCCCCGGAGAGCGACACGGCGAACGCATCGGCGTAATGGTCGGCCATCGGGCTCCTGTGGATGTTGCCGAGGAATACCAGCGCATCCGATCCGGCGAAGTACGGGTTCTGGATGTCGTAATCGAGCTGGAACGAGATAGTCCGCATCGGTGCACCGCTTGTGGGGATGACGTGAATCGCATGTCTGGTCGAATCTTCAAAATCCTCGATGACGGCGATCCTCTGCCCATCGCCGGATACGCCATAGTCGAGGTTCAGGGACCCCAGAGTCTTGCGGTTCCTTGACTGCAGCATGCGGATCAACTTGCCCTGCGAAGACACGAGCGACATGCTGTCGCGCGTCACGACTAACACCGTACTGTCGGTCAGCGGTCGAATCGCCGCGAGTCGCGCTGACGCGTATCCGGATGACACGGTCCTGGTCGCACCGGAGAGCGACACTTCGTTCAGCGACTGCGATGGTGGCGTCTGGTGCACGTACTGTACGCCCTGTCCATCGGAACGCCACCGAATCCTGCCGATTTCGCCAGTCACTTCGGTCAGTGCGCGCGCGCGGCCCGTGGTGGTCTCTATCAGCATGAGCCGTGACGCCAGGTGACGGCCGTCGGCGGAAGGTGATGGATACGCTACGTACCGGCCATCAGGAGACCACGCTGCGCCGCCACCACCCCAGCCCGGCGCGAAGCTCGAGGCGACTCTCGGTCCCTCGAACCGACGCACCGTGTCGCCTCGAGCCGTGAGCACGATCCATTGCGTCGCGCTCCCGGATCGAGCGAGAAGGAAGCGGTTGTCCGGGGACCATGCGACCGGCTGTTCAAATGATCCCGGTGTTCCCAGCGTGACGATCGACCCGCCGTCAATCGACACGACGCGTGTGGCGAAGGTGTAGTCGACCTTCTTCGAGAGGAGAACACCCGGCTTCGACGACCAGCTCTTTGTCGATCCGACCACGTCGCGCACGATGCCGAGCGGTTTGCCGTTCGCGTCGGCAACGACGATCGTCGCGGTGGCGCCGGAGCGTGGATGTCCTTCCCCATACCACGCGAGTTGCTTGCCGTCGGACGACACGCCGATGAAGACGCTGGACGGCGCGAGGAAGGCGAGCGCTTCGACGGATCCGCCGGCGAAGGGAACGCGAGAGAGCGTCTGCTGCGGCACGGGCCCCGGCGTCACGGCGCCAAAGTACACCCACTTGCCGTCCGGCGAGATGGCCGCGCGGTTCGCGGCGCCCCGCGCGGAATACAACACGCGTTCCCGTCCGCCGTTCGATGGCGCGACGACGACGAAGCCACTATCGCGTGCGTTGCCGGCAAAGGCGACGAACCGATCGTCCGGCGAGAATGCCGCCGCTTCATCGAACCGATTCGCGGGGCGCATCGATACCTGACGCGCCGGCCCGGACGCGCGTCCGGTGGCGCGATCCACGGGCAGGATCCAGGGGAACACGCGCTGGCCGTTTTCTTCCCGCCTGACGAAAGAGATCATCCCCCCCTGCCGCGACCAGTTGAGTTCGGTGACTCCAGATGCCGCGATCGCAGTGGTCGTTCGCGTCTGCCTGTCGTGCACACGAATGCTGTCCTGCGCCGCGAACGCGTCGAAGCGTCCGTCTGGTGATTCGGTGAGCGACCAGGCACCGAGGTCGGAGATGCGGCCGCGGTCCGTCGTGATTGCTCCAATGACGGGAAGCGACGCCAGCGAGACCTGCGCCGCTGGTTGCCGTTGGGCCGTCGCGCAAGGCGCAACCAGCGAGGCGAGGAGCAGCGACCAAGTGATGGTGTGCATTGACGACACCTCGGACGGAGGAAAGTGTTCGGCGTCAGGGGCCCCGACGCGCGCGGCCGCTCTTCGGCGACACTGTCCTCCAGGCACATCATATACCGTAAAGCGAGGCCCTTGGTAAGTCGTTGGCCCGTCAGTGGCTAGGCGCTGGAGGCCGGCGTCGTACGGCCGGAGATATCGCTATGAAATGTTACAGCGTCGACCACAGAATGCCGCGCCTAACGCTTCAGCGGGCGCGGTGCCAACTTGGAGCGAACACGCCTGGAGGAACCCGATGAAGTCGACGTCCTGGTTCGGCCGATTTGCCAAAGGAACATCCCGGGCCGCTGGGCGGCCGATGGCGTTCATTCTCGCCCTTTCCGTCGTGGTGATCTGGGCGCTGACCGGTCCACTCTTCGGCTACAGCGACACATGGCAGCTCGTGATCAACACGGGCACCACCGTCGTGACGTTCCTCATGGTCTTCCTCATCCAGGCCACACAGAACCGCGATTCCGAGGCGATGCAGGTGAAGATTGATGAACTCATTCGTGCGACCGAGGGTGCGCACAACGCTCTCCTCGACCTCGAAGAACTCGATGAAGCGACCCTGGACCGGATTCGTGGCTCGTACGCCAAGCTCGCTGGCGAAGCGCGCAAGGCCAAGCGCCGCGGGAAAGGCGACACCGATCGGCCGGCGGTCGATGACAAAAGCGGGGATGAGTAAGCCATGTGCCTGACGAGTAGCGTGCCCCGGGCATCTGCAAGCATAGTTCTCCTGCTGGTGACGGCCGCTGGCTGCGGCACCGAGGCGCGCGACGTTGTGGTGGACACCGTGCGGCTCGTCGCGGAGAAGCGGATTGGCAGCGAAACGAGTGGACCGGAGTACCAGTTCACGAACCTCAGCTTCGTCGTGGCGCAGGGCGACGACGTCTATGTGGTCCAGCGCGGCATCAATGAGATCCGCGTCTTCGACGCCGAGGGTCGCTACAGGAGAACCATCGGACGTGAAGGCGCGGGGCCGGGCGAGTTCCAGTCGATGTGGTCAGTAGGCATCATCGGCGATTCGCTCTGGACGATCGACATCAACCTTCGTCGCCTGACCTTCTTCACGCTGGGCGGCTCACTGATATCGACGGTGCAGTTCGAGCCCGTGCCACCCACGCTGGGCGAGGGCGGCAAGCTGTTTCTCCCTTACGCGGACCTCGTGCTGCGCGAGGGTGGCTTTCTCGGGTTTGGACGGGGAATGGCGTCGTCGGTGGATGTGGGTGACATCACCGCCTATCCGCTGCTGCGCCTGGATGGAAAGGGGAGCACGGTCGACACGCTGGGGTGGAGATCCATCCGGAATGACGACCTGATCCTGCGGTCGGCGAAGTCGAGGAGTTACCGGCCGCAGCCATTTACGGATGCGCCGCTCGCGGTGTACGCGCCCGCGCTTCAGCGAGCGTACCTCATCGAACGCTGGAGCGCGACGGAGCCTAACGCTTCGTCGGTGCGCATCACGGCAATCGAAGCGAGTGGCGACACGGCATGGGTGCGCGAACTTCCCTACACGCCGGCGCCACTGGAGTCCCGCATCGTCGACAGCGTGCGCGGGCAGATGGAACGCGCGGAGGCACGGCGCTATCCGAAAGAAGAGATAGCTCGCGCGCTGTACGCACCCGCGTTCCGTACTCCGATCACTGCCGCGGTGACCAGCGAAAACGGGTCACTATGGATCCGCTGGGATGAGAGTACGCGACCGGCGACCATGACGGTCGTGGGCCCTGATGGCGAGGTCGCCGCGCTCGTGTCCGCGCCAGCAGGAGTCCGACTGAAGTGGATCTCCGATTCCACGGCGTGGGGCGAAGAGCTCGACGAAAACGAGGTGCCGACGCTGGTGCGATATCGGATTTCACCGGCCAGGTAGGGTACGTAGCAGCGCGCTATTCCGCCCGGATCGCGTTCACAGGATCGACCCCGCTTGCCCGGCGCGCTGGAAGGTAGGCTGCTAAGGGTCCCCGGAAAGGGTTGGCCGCTCAGCCCAGGATCCTTAACGCAGAGGACGCGGAGGTCGCAGAGAAGGATCTATGGGGTGCGCTGCGAAGGAATCTGGTTGGCGACTCGTCGGATTCCGTCTCGAAGCCGGACGACGTGGAAGTTCATCAGGAGCCCCATCGACCTGTTGCTCATCCGGAGACAGGAGAGCAATTGCGCTTCATGTACAGGCAGCAATGTCGCCAGAGCTTTCAACTCGACAGGCACGAGGTCCTCCACGATAAAGTCGACTCGAAACCCCACATCGATCTTCACACCTCGATAGGTAACGGGGATCGGATACTCGGCCCGGACATTCAGACCGTTTTCAACCATCTCGTAATGCAGGCAGGTTCGATATACGCTCTCGAGTAGCCCGGGCCCGACCGCCGAGTGAACGCGCATCGCCGATCCAATGATCTGACCAGTCAGTTCATTTATTTCCATCGTCAATGCTGATAGCGCTCCGTCAGCACGTCGTCACGCGCTCTTAGAGGGTTTGCAGTTCTCTGCGACCTCAGCGTCCTCTGCGTTAAAGGTCCACCCCGGCACTCCGCCATTGCCTCGATGTTCACGGTGTTCGTGACGACCGCGGGGCAGGGAGGAGATCGAAGGGACTCTTGACAGGCCCGCCGGCCCTTCCACATTAGTTAGCTATGCTAAATATAGTCGCCTTCGCCGCCCTGCTGCTGGTGCAGCCACCGGACAGCGGACGCACCCAATCCGGCATCTGGTATTCGGTGAACGGCCGCGGACCGGATGTGCTGTTCATCCACGGCTCGAACCTCGACTCACGCAGCTGGGGCGGGCTACCCGACGAAATCGCGAAGACGCACCGCGTCATCCTTGTCGACCAGCGTTCGCATGGCCATTCCGCGGACGCGACCGGGCCATTCTCCTGGGGCGATGACGTGATCGAGGTCCTCGACGCCGTCGGGGCTCGTCAGGCAGTCCTCGTCGGCCACTCACTCGGGGCGCAGGTGGCGATCGACGTTGCCCTCGGTCACGTTGATCGGGTGCGCGCGCTGGTCCTGATCGGTCCCGGAATCAGCGGCAAGCCGCTCAGCAAACCGCCGATCGGATTCGAAAAGCTCATGGCCGCGCTCCGCGCTGGCGACATCGCGCAAGCGGGCGTCGTACTCGGCGATATGCCGGTCATGAAACTGTTCAGCGATACGACCTCACAGGGGTTGGTGCGGGGGATGGTGAGTGAAAACGCGCGGCTCTTCCGCGCCAGTCCACAGTGGGTGCGGCCGGCCAGTCCAACCGCGAACGACCGGCTCGAATCCCTGCGGCTTCCGCTCCTGGTGCTGATGGGCGCCGCCGATCCGACCGAGAGCAACGAGGCGGGCCGAGTCCTGCTGGAGCGCGTCGCCGGTGCGACGGGTCGGACCTTTCCGGTTTGCGGACACCTGGTTCCGCTCGACTGCCCGGATTCAACACGGCGGGAGATCCAGATCTTTCTGGCCAGGTTGTGAACCGCGACCAGCGCAGGAGGCCAAGCGATTCACCAACACCACTCGGGATGAGTCGCCTGATGGCTCGTCCCGGCTGCTCCGCGTGAACTTAGCCACGTTCAGGGTAGTCGGATCACATTGCGGCTGATTCCAACGGGCCATATGGTTGAACGCCGCGTCGGCGTTTAGGGCGGAACCGCTCTGAACCCCTCCGAGCCATGACCATGGCCCATCGTCCTCTCCGCACCTCGTTTCGTGCTGTCACGGTGGTTGCACTCGCCGTGCTCATTGGCTGCGCACCGTCCGATCCGACGACACTGCCGGAACGCGTGCGCGACGCTGCCGAGGCGATCGACTCCGCAGGCCTGGGTGTCGACGTCGCGTACCTCGCGTCGGACGCGCTGCTGGGACGGAGCACGCCATCGCCCGGCCTCGACAGCGCGGCCGCGTACGTCGTGCGACGTGTCACGAAGCTTGGCCTCACGCCCGCGGGAGACAGCGGGACCTTCTTCCAGCACTACGAGGTGCGCGTCACACGCCGCGACACAGCCGATACGTGGTTCGAGTTTGCCGGCCGCCGCTTCCGCCACGGCGTCGACTTCATCGTTATCAACCTCGGCGACTCCAGCACTGTGACCGCGCCGATGACGTACGTCGGCCACGGCGTCCGCGCGCCAAAGAAGGGGATCGATCCTTACGCGGGCGTGACGGTCAGCGGTCGAATGGTCATCGCGCACGGACCCGGAGTCCTTCCCAAGGGGGAGACGTTTACGTCGATGGGCGCGATCGGATCGGACTGGTGGCCGTCACAGCCCGTCGGCAAGGACTTGGGCGCCGCGGCACTCCTGCTTCTCAACTCGCCGCGCACGCTCGCCATCTGGACGCGTCCGTTCACGCGCCAACTCGGTCTCGAGTCGACCGAGCTCTCGCCCGATCTGCCGGGTGCCTTCTCCGGTCCGGGATTCCCCGTGCTGTGGCTCAAGCCGAACGTGGCTTCGGTTCTTCTCGGGAGCGCGCCGCAAGGGGCGGACCCGCTCTTGGCCGCGGCGGCGAAGTCCGATTTCGTACCGTCGTTCGACCTGCCGCCGGCAATGACCCCGACGATTCACATCGGAGTTGCGTCGACTACCGTCCTGAGACCGTACAACGTGGTCGCGGTGATCGAGGGACGCGATCCAGCGCTCCGCGGCGAGTATGTGATGCTCGGTGCGCACCTGGATGGAGCCGTATCAGAGGGCGGCGACATGCCCGGCGACGGCATCTTCAACGCGGCGGACGACAACGCCTCGGGGAGCGCCGCCCTGCTGTCGATCGCCGAGGCGATGATGCGTGGTCCGCGTCCACGGCGCTCGGTGCTCTTCATGTGGGACACCGGCGAGGAGGTGGGGCTGTGGGGGTCGCGGTACTTCGCCGCCAATCCGTTGGTGCCACTCGAGAGTATCGTGACGCACTTCAACGTGGACATGATCGGTCGCAGCAAAAAGCCGGGGACAACCGTGGAAGGCGAAGATGAACTCGCTGGTCCCGACGAGATCTACATCGTTGGACCGCGCGTGCTGAGCGCATCGCTCGACTCTGTCATCGAACGAGCGAACCGCGACCTCCCGGGCCTGTCGTTGAATCACAAGCTCGACCGGGCGGATTTAGAGTACTTCTACCCGCGGACCGACGCGGCCCCGTTCATCGAGCGTGGCGTCCTCACCGTCGATGTGGCGAACGGGGAGCACGCCGATTACCACGGTCCGGGTGATGAAGCGTCGAAGCTGGACGTGGGCCGCATGCGGCGAGTCGCGAAGATGGTCTACGCGAGTGCCTGGATGCTCGCGGAACGTCGCGAACGCCCGACGATGGACAAGGGCCTGCCGTCCACCGTGAAGCGACAAAACCGATAGGGCGGCACGCCGGCCCATCACTGACGCCGACGCACCGCCCGCACGATCGCGATCAGGCCCGCGGCTGCGGAACGATCCGAATGTACGGCTTCGGCGCTTTCCAACCATCCGGGAACGCCTTCTTGGCGTCATCGTCTGACACTGATGCCACGATGATCACTTCCTCACCCTGCTTCCAGTTCACGGGCGTGGCAACCTTATGCTTCGCCGTCATCTGCATCGAGTCGATCACGCGCAGGACTTCGTCGAAATTCCTCCCCGTGGTCATGGGGTAGACGAAGATCAGCTTGACCTTCTTGTCCGGCCCGATGACAAACACGTTGCGGACGGTCTGGTTGTCGGCCGGCGTGCGAACCAGCGGATCGCCGGACACCGTCGCGGGCAGCATTCCATAGAGTTTGGACACATTGAAATCATCGTCGCCGATAATCGGGAAGTTCGGCGCGGTGCCCTGCGTCTCCTTGATGTCGTCCGCCCACTTCGCGTGGCGATCGAGCGAGTCAACCGACAGCCCGATGATCTTCACGTTCCGCTTGTCGAATTCCGGCTTGATGCTGGCCATGTAGCCGAGTTCGGTCGTGCAAATCGGGGTAAAGTCTTTCGGGTGTGAAAAGAGCACTCCCCACGAATCCCCGAGCCATTCATGAAAACGAATGGGGCCTTCTGTTGTTTTCGCCTCAAAGTCAGGCGCGATGTCGCCTAGTGCGAGCGTCATGGAACGTCCCTCCTGCAGCAAGCCAATGGTTGGACCAACGAAACTCCACGGAAGAGGGCTCCGGGTCAAGTCGTGTGACGTTCCCGTTCTCACTGGCGGTAGTTTTCGTTGTTCTTGAATCGTTCATGACCCACTAATTCGCGTCGTGCGTCCTCGGTTCCCCGCTTTTCTGACGTTGCCACTCTTCGGGGCCCTGCGCCCTCGGTTCGTCGTACCGGCGTGACGACTTTCGCGCCGACCGCATCGCAGCGCGCGGCGATCGAGGCCCCGCTTGGCCCGGCGCTGGTCCTCGCGGGCCCCGGCGCGGGAAAGACCTACTGTCTCATAGAGCGGATCCGGTTCCTGATCGAACACGCGGGTCTCGACCCGGCTCGGATCAATGCCTTCACATTCACCAACAAGGCCGCCGAGGAGATCGGATCGCGGCTCGATGACCTGGGCGCGTCCGCGCAGCTCGTGAAACGCGGGACTATCCACGCGTTCTGCGCTGATCTGCTTCGGCACCATGGACATGTGGAAGGACTCGAACGCGGCTTCGGCATCGCCGATGACAACTATCAGCGCGCTGTCCTGTCCCGGCTCGGCCAACCCGCGCGGTTCCACACATCGATACTGGGCTCCTTCACGCTGCACCGGTTGAAGGGATTCGAGCTCAACGAGCGCGATGCGCGCACCTATGTCGAATACGTGAAGCGGCTCGAGAAGTGGAACATGGCCGATTTCGACATGCTCGTGGTGAAAGCGGCGCATCTGCTGGGGACGGTTCCTGCCGTCGCGGATGACGCGCGCGGACATTGGGACTACATCCTCGTCGACGAATTCCAGGACCTGAACGCGCGGCAGTACGAAGTCGTGAAGGCACTGGCGTGCCGCCACCGGAATGTCTTTGCTGTCGGTGATGACGAGCAGTCGATCTTCTCGTGGACCGGCGCCGACAACACGCTGTTCGGCACAT
>CAZSNV010000087.1:0-16632 GCA_964608035.1 uncultured Gemmatimonadaceae bacterium
ATGGCGGACTTCACGCCGGCGAAATGCGCCCCGGTCGAGATCCCGACGCCTTCTTCCTCCTTCGCGAGGCGGACGAGGATCATCTCGGGATCGTCTTCGGCCATCCGGATCAGGTGCACAAGCCAGGTCTCGGGAAGCGCAGAGACCACGCGAACGCCCACGCCCTTGAGCGCGTCGTAGATGAGGCGGGAGCTGGCAACGGAGACGGGCATCAGACGCCGGTTATTGTACCGAAGACCGACGTCAGCAGCCACCACAAGCCGACCGAAAGTATCGCCGCCGGAATCCCGAACCGGATCCAGTAGTAGAGCCACGCCGGAACGGGTGGACCTCCCTCCCCCGCCATCGCCTTCAACGCGGCGGAGCGATTCACGCACCAGCCGATAGTGATCACCGCCATGAGTGCGCCGAGCGTCTGCATGCCCGACCCAAACGTGAGGTCCCAGGGGATGAAAATGGCGTTGTTGATGGACGGCGGGATCGCAAGCAGGAAGACCACACCAGCCATGATCCACACGGCGCGCTTGCGGCTGATTCTCGTGTTGTCGGTGACACCGGCGACCAGGACCTCGAACGCCGCCACGTCGGAGAGATAGCCGGCGCCGAAGAGGCCGGCGAAGAACAGGAATCCGAAGAACCATCCCAGCGGAATGGTTGCAAACACGTCAGGCAACGTCGAGAAAATGAGCGCTGGCCCGGACGACGGTTCCATACCCAGCGCAATGATCGCCGGAATGATCGCCAGCCCGGCGAGAAGCCCGGACCCCGTGTCGCCTATCGCGGTCCACACCGCGTTGGCGCCGAGGGGCTCCTCCGCGCTGAGGTACGATCCATACACGACCATGAAGGTGCCGCCCAGCGAAAGCGAGAAGACGGCCTGCCCAATCGCGGCGACCACCACTTTGGCGTCGATGTCGGCGACGTTGAACTTGAGGATGTACCAGCCCACACCGGCCATCGCACCGGGAAGCGTCAGCGCGCGCGCGACGAGCACCAGCAGCACGACCAGGAGCGCCGGCATGATGACCTTGCTCGCCTGTTCGATGCCCGATCGCAGGCCCCTACGTAGCACAAAGGCACAGCTCAGGATCACCGCCGCCGTGCTCACCATCTGCAGGATGAACGACGTGGGGTTGAATCCCGCGTCAGGCGGCAGGATGGCGGCGGGGTTGACCGTTGGAAAAACGGCTTTCGCGAGACCGGCCAGCCCGAAGTACAACACCCAGCCGACGACCGCCGTGTAGTACGCCGTCGCCGCACACACCACGAAGAAGAAGAACCACCCCACCGCGCGGCCGATCGGCAACCCGCCCGCCTCGAACGCCCCGACCGGCCCGCGCCGCGTGTGCCTGCCTAACGCCCACTCGGCCATTAGCCCAGGGACGCCGATCGCGAGCGAGATGATCGCGTAGAGCACGACGAACGCCGCACCGCCGAACTTTCCGACCATGTACGGAAAGCGCCAGATATTTCCCAGGCCGACGGCAACGCCGATCATGGTCATGAGCGTGCCGAACCGGGAGGTGAAGATCTCCCGTGCGGGTGACATCACGGTCGTTCGGCCCGCGTCAGCTCAGCCAGCATGTCGAGCGCCCGGTCGACGTCGTCGATGGTGTTGTAGAAGTGCGGCGCCAGGCGGATCACCGGACCTCGCGCCGACGGCAGGACGCCGCGCTTGCGCATCGCGGCTTCGATGGCGTGCGAGTCGTTGACGATAAACGCGCTGTTGGCGGTCTTCCGCGCGAGATCGGAAGTGCCGTGCTGCGTGAGGCCGCGCTCACGACCGCCGTCGCGCAGTCGCTTCGCCAACACCTCGTGCCGGGAACAAATCTTCTCGACGCCGATGCTGGCGATGATGTCCATTCCCGAACGCCCGATATACGCGTTCAGAATTGGCGGGGTGCCCGTGTCGAAGCGGCTCGCCCCCGCGGACCAATCGAGCAGCTTGGCGTCGAACGCGAACGGGTTGGCCCGGCCGAACCATCCCGTGACCGATGGGTGCAGTGACTCCGCCAACCCGGGACGCACGTAGAGGAACGCGATCCCCGAGACGCCCATCAGGTACTTGAGGTTGCCCGACGCAAGGAAGTCTACTCCGGTCTCAGTCACATTGATCGGTCGCACCCCGAGCGTCTGGTACGCATCGGTGAATACCAAAGCGCCGGCAGCGTGGGCGCGCTGCACAATCGCGCCGACGTCCTGAGTGAATCCGTTCAGGTAGTAGCCGTGGCACGCGGCAACGAGCAGCGTGTCGTTGTCGATTGCTGCATCATAGTCCGCGAGTTCGATCACGCCGTCGTGCATCGCGACCCACGACACCTGCGCGCCTCGACGTTGCTGCGCCAGCCACACATGTCCGGTGGTCGGGAATTCCATCTCGCTCACCACGACGCGGCGCTTCCGGCCCGTGAAGTCGAGCGCGCTCGCCACAGCGCTCGTCGCTTCAGACACAGAGCTGAAGACCGCGATGTCTTCTGGCGAGGCTCCGATGAGAGAAGCAAACGTCGCCTTGGCGAGCCGCACTTCCTCCATCCACGCGTCCCAGTCCATCCCGGTGCGGTTCCACGACTCCAGGTACCGCTCGGCGGCCGCTCGCGTGACGTCCGTTTGCGGACCCTGCGAGCAGTTGGCCATGGGAATACACGACGCGAGGAGCGGGATACGTTTCCGCCATGCGTCGATGTCGTAGCCGGGTTCGGGCATCGGATTCGTTATCGGTGGGGCGGCTGCTGCCCGACATCGCCGGACCGCACGATGCGTGTCGTAACGAAGTAACAACCGCCTCGCCTTCCAATGCAGGCGCGCGCACGCGCTACCTGCTTGCTCTCTCGCGAATGCCCCTCAGTAGATGCAGGCATCCAGGATCGACAACACCTCATCAAGCATCTCTGGCGAGGCCTTCCCCAGCCGTCGCGCCTTTCGAGCCCGGAAGTCGACCGACTTCACTTGCTCGACCATGACGACTCCACTCACTCCCGAGCCATCAGGAACCGACACGTGAAACGGATAGGCGCGACGCGTGTTCGTGATCGGGCAGGCGATGCACAGCCCCGTGTGCTTGTTGAAGAGATCATTGCTGACCACGAGGGCAGGCCGACGCCCGCGTTGCTCGTGCCCGGACTGCGGGTCAAACGTCAGGGTAATCAGCTCGCCCTTCCGAGGGACGTAGTCGGCCATCTACCACGCCTCGCGTCCGACCGGAGCGCCCCATTCGAACTCCACGGATGCCTCGCCTTTCGGGATGCGGCGGACCAGCGTGCGCAGGTCATGACCGCCCCGCACACGCCGTACAGGCGTCACAACCAGCGCGCCCTTGTGTACCGCCACATCGACGGAATCACCGACCCCAATATCCGCGTCGGACAGCAAGGTCTTGCTCAGCCGCAACCCCTGGCTGTTGCCCCATTTCTTGATCCGGGTAATCATCGCTCATCCCGAAAGGATATCCGAAGTATATCCCGCTCGCGGTATGCCGTCAACGCGCCAGTACGCCCGAACCCACGCCGTGATCGCTCACATGATCGCCCCGCCCCGAACGATGATGTGCGGCAGGTTCTTGAGCAGGGTATTCAGCTTGGCGATCCGGCCGCTGACAATGCCCTGCAGCTCCTGCTGCACACCGCCCGTCTCAGTCACCAGTTCACCATACCGTCGCCCCTGGGCATCGGTCGGCTTGGTGATCGTGCGGCTGACCGCGCCACTGAGCGATCCCACCTCCTCTCGCAGCCTGGGATACTGCCGGTAGCCAAGGCCGGCGATCGGGCGCAGCAGCTTCTCGTCGCGGAGCTTCTTCAACTCAACCAAGGCGCCTTCCGCCTCGTTCAGCGCATCGCGTTCGGTCGGGGCGTTCTTCTTGATGTTGTCGACGAGCGCGGTCAGCTGACCGACGAGGTCCTCGGTCCGGTCGATGACGTTGGTCACGCGTCCGCCAAAGGTCGCGCAGGGTGAGGGCGAGGTCGCGTTGTGCCTCGAGGTCTGCTGTAGTGACGTTGGCGCGCGGATCGAGTTCGACCGTGAGGGCCTTGGTGAACTCGCGTCCGGCCAGTTGCACCTTCACGGTGAACTGCCCCGGCACGACGGTGGGTGCGCCGCCGCCACCACGTCCGCCTCTCCCACCGCCGCCACCTCGACCCGCCGCCGGCCCGGCGCCGGATTCGGTGGCAGCCGGGTCGTACGCGAGATCCCAGACGAGTTGGTTCACGCCGGCATCGCGCGTCCCATTCCGGAGCGTGCGGACCACCTTGCCGGCCGGATCGGAAATCGTCGCCACCACCGGCTGCTGGCTGGCCGCCTTCAGGTAGTACTGGATCACGGCACCGTTAGGCGGATTGTCGCCGACCCAGATCTTCTGTCCGGGGCTGCCATCGCGCGACCACATGACCCAGCGCGTGGCCGGCCGGATGTCGAAGACGTACGCATCGGCAGCTATGGCCTCGCCGAGTTTCTGCAGCGGAGCAATGTCGTCAAGCACATAGATGCCACGCCCGTGCGTCGCGATGATGAGGTCGTTGTCGCGAGGATGCACCCACAGGTCGCGCACGGGAGCCGCCGAGAGTCCGTTGCGGAGCGAATGCCAGCGTCCGCCGCGGTCCCATGACGCCAAGATGCCGAACTCGGTGCCGAGGAAGAGCAGGTTCGCGTTGCGGGGATCCTGCCGCACGACGTGCACCCAGCCGCGCGCCGGCAGGTTCCCGGTGATGCGTCGCCAGGTCTGTCCGTAGTCCGTGGTCATGTAGGCGTACGGGGTGTAGTCCCCGGTCTGCCAGTGACTCGCGGCCACGAACGCGGTGGCGGCATCGTGCGGGGATGCGTCAACGGTCGAAATCCAGGCGTTAGGCGCCAGGCCCGGCAGGTTCCGCGCCGTGTTGGTCCAGGTCTTTCCGGCATCGCGCGTCACCTGCACGTTCCCATCATCCGTGCCCGCCCAGATCACATTCGCGTCTTTCGGCGACGGCGCGATGCTCAACAGCGTGCTGTGAAACTCGGCCGCCGTATTGTCGGTGACGATGTCGCCGCCTGACGATTTCTGCTTCGCCTTGTCGTTGGTGCTCAGGTCAGACGAGATGACGTCCCACGATTGCCCGTAGTTGGTGGACCGGAACATGACGTTGCCGCCGAAATAGACCGTCCCCGGATTCTGCGGCGACAGGGCGATGGGCGCGTTCCAGTTGAACCGGTACTTGTGCGATTCGAGGGCGTCCCCTGCCGACCCGACGCGGTTCGGGTCGGGGTGAATGCTGCGCTGGTCGCCCGTGCGAATGTCCGTGAGCGTGATGTTGCCGCCCTGGGACGCCGAGTACACGAGCCAGGGTCGCGCGAGGTCGGGAACGGCGAAGAAGCCGTCGCCGCCGCTGATGGTCACCCACGCGTTCTTGCGATTGCCCTCACCCGAGAGCGTGCGGCTGGGACCGCACCAGTGCCCGTTGTCCTGCAGCCCGCCGCAGAGATTGTACGGCTTCTCCATGTCGTAGTTCACATGGTAGAACTGCGTGAAGGCGACGGTGTTCGGCACATCCCAGTTGCGTCCGGCGTCGTAGCTGATCTGCCAACCGCCGTCGCTCCCTTCCAGGATGTAATCCGGGTCCGTCGGGTCGATCCACATTGCCTGGTGGTCGCCGTGCACGCCTTGGCCAATCGTGCGGAACGTGCGGCCGCCGTCCTCGCTCTTGTACAGTCCACCCGACAGCGTGTAGACGACGTTAGGGTTGCGCGGGTCGGCGCGCAAATCGGCGTAGTAGAAGGGACGGAAGTTGATGTTCCGGTCGCGGCTGACCATCTGCCACGTCGTGCCGGCGTCCTCGGTGCGCCAGAGCTCTCCTTCGTCGACGGTTTCGGTGATCATGTAGACGACGTCCGGATTCCCGCGGTGCACCGAGACGCCGATGCGATCCATTGGCGTGCGCGGTAGTCCACGTGCATTCCCCGGGCCCGACAATTTCATCCACGTTTCCCCGCCATCGCTCGACTTGTACAACGCCGTCTCGCCGCCCCCTGACGTGAAGTACCAGGGCCAGCGCTGGTGGGTGAACATCCCGGCATAGACGATGTTGGCGTTGTTGGGATCGATGTCGACGTCCGAGCATCCGGTCAGCGTGTTGCGATACAGGATGCGTTTCCAGGACTTGCCGCCGTCGGTCGTCTTGTAGAGGCCGCGGTCCTCGTTAGGCCCCCACGTCTTGCCCAGCGCGCAGAGATAGACGACGTCGGGATTCCTCGGATCTACGCGCATCCGGGGGACTTTCTCCACGTTCTCCAGCCCGATCTTCTTCCAGGTCCGGCCGGCGTCGAGCGACTTGTAGACCCCGTCTCCAACGGACGCCGAGTTGCGCGGGTTCCCCTCGCCGGTGGCGAGGTAGAGGATGTTCGGATCGGAGGGGGCGATGACCACGTCACCGATCGACGCGTTGTCCTGGTCGTCGAAGAGTTGCGTAAAGGTGATCCCGCCGTTGGTGGTCTTCATCAGACCACCGGCCGCCGACCCGATATAGAAAACGCTCCGGTTTCCGGGGACGCCCACCACCATTGGAATGCGGCCGGCTTGATTGGCAGGCCCGATCGCCCGCCACTTCAGCTTTGCGATCGACGCCAGCTCGGGCGAGTCCTTCACGGAGATGGCCTGGCCCGCAGATGCAACGGAACTGGGCGGCGCACCAGCACGCTGTGCGTGCACCAAGGTGGGCGCGTTGACCAGGAGCGCGGCCACCGACATGGTGAGCGCGCGAGGTAACGATGGTTTGGACATGGGGATCACCAGGTGAAGACACGAAGACCACGTGACGCCAGCCAATCTTCGATCGGCCTCAACCGCCGGCTAGGGGGTCGCACCGCTCGTTCGCCCAACTGGCAGGACCGTCGCGCGTGCCGGGCCGAGTATTGGCGCCTCTAGATGCCGAGCCAATCCGGGAACTCGCTGACCGCGAAGGAGACGTACCACATTAGCAAAACCACCGAAACGCCGCACCAGAAGATCGCGGCTATCACACTGCCGGATTGTCCTTCGGCCACGGCCCTGCGGCCCAGGTTTCTGACGAGCGTGCGAAACGAGCTGAGAACGAACATCACGAGAACGTAGCCAAGGAGGAGGCCGATGAGGACCAGGGCAAGTGTCCCCAATACGCCGCCGTGATCAGCGACCCACTCGAAGATCCCGCGCAGAATCTGGCCCACGCCTCGCTACGAAAAGGACGCAATCGTCGGCTGGTAAAGCACGAACCGCCCCAATGTTGGATCCGCGACCATCGCTGGCTAGGGCTGTCGCTCGTTCTCGACCCCCAGACGTAGGTTCTGGCACTATTGTCGCGAGGGGGCAAATGCGAATCGGCGTTCTGGGCTCGGGGCTCATGGGCGGCAAACTCGGAAGGATCTTCGCTCGCGCCGGACATGAAGTGACTTTCAGCTATGCGCGCAGCAAGAGGAAACTCGAGAAGCTGGCGCGCGATGCCGGCAACGAGGCGAGAGCGGGGACACCCGAGCAAGCGGCGCGGGACGCGGAGGTCGTCCTGCTCGCGGTGCACTGGTCCCGCGTTGACGACGTGCTGAAGCAGGCCGGCGATCTTTCAGGCCGGGTTCTCGTCAGCTGCTCGCTGCCCATGAATGACAGCGACACGGCGCTCAAGGTCGCCCACACGTCGTCGGGCGCGGAGAAGCTGGCGAAGAAGGTCCGCGGTGCGCGCGTCGTCAGCGCATTCAACACCGTGCCGAGCGAGGTGCTGTTCGGTGTCTTCGAGTCACGCATGCGCACGCGCCCCAGCCTGGTCTACTGCGGTGATGATGCGGACGCGAAGAAGGTCGCCGCAAAACTGATTCGCGACGCGCGCTTCGATCCCGTGGACGCCGGTCCGCTGCAGGTCGCCCGGTATTCCGAACCTTTCGCGTTGCTCGTGGCACGGTTGGCGTATGAAGGGGACGGCGGTCCCGAGCTCGCCTATCGGTTCGAGCGGTTCACGTCGCGCTCATAAGGAACGAGAAATGCGGTTCCGCCTAACGCCATCAAGATTCCCGGACTGCGCCCGATGGTAGCCTGTCTTGCATTCGGCCCACAGCGCTGGCTAGGAGTCCCCTGCCGCCACATTCTACCGCCGCGCGAGTAGCTGGTCGAGGATCCGATCCGCCATTCCCTTCGCATCGGCGGTCGCATCGTTCGTAAGGATGACGATCGTCGCGCGTCGATCGGGCACGCGCACAAACGCCGCGCGCTTTCCATCGCTCGTCGCGTACGCCGTGAAGCGGTTCACGCCTTTGTACGAATCGGCGGACCAGCCCTTCGCATAATCCGCGTTGCGCCAGGTCGTGGGCACCTCGAGCCCGAGGGAAAGGCGGTAGAGCTCATCGACGTTGGACTGCACATGTTGCGAATCAGCGGCTGCCGTCTGGCGGGCACCGATCGGCCCCGCGACTCGCGTCACGCAGCTCTGGAGTGGCGACGGCGGCGGACCGCCTCGGCCGCGACCGGCGGCTGGGGCCGCGCCCGCTGCGGTGGTGTCGGGCACGCCTCGGCCGCGCGCCGCTGGGGGCGGCAATTGTGCGCACAACTCCGTGAAGATCCTCTGGATGTCGCCGAGTTCGAACTGCGGAAGCGTTGTGCGCGGCATGTAGCGCGCCTGGCCGGGAACGCCGAACGCGTGGTCGACGAACACCTCGCCGTTCTGGGCCACGAGCACGGTCGCGCCCCCGGCTGCCGGGTCCTTGTACTTCGCGAACATCGAGTTGATCAGGGCGAGCGAGACTGGCGAACGGTCGATCGCCCGGCTGATGACGCGGCGCGCATTCAGGTCGTACCGGTCGCCGGGAAGGAGCGTGAGGAACGGGCTGCCCGGGTCGTTCGCATCCCTTCCATTGTACACGAAGGCCTTGCTGCGGCCGATGATGCGCCCAGTGTCGCCGCGGATGACCCATGCCGTGCCCTCATCCTCGGAAATGCCGAGGAGAGTCGGATACCGGGTGATGATGGAGTCGGCGAGGTCCGGCAGCCGCGAGCGGGCGACCACATGTTGGTCGATCCCGACGTTGCGCAGGTAGCCGAACGCGCGCTCGTAGCCCGGATAGGCCATGATCATGTTGTTGTTGGACGGGGCGCCGCGCACCATGTAGTCCCCGAGGATCGTGGCACCTGCGGACGAACCGCCCACAACGCCCCCACGTTCGAGGAGGGCCATGATCTCACGCTCGGTCTTCGTGCCGCCGTAGTCCTGCACGATGTGGAAGTGTCGTCCTCCCTCGAACCAGACGCCGCCCGCCTTCTTTATGATGGCCGTGAACGCGTCGCTGTCGGCGATCTTGCGATCCCTGGTGAAGAGGACGACCACGTTCTTCGCGCCGTTGTTCCGCCAGGCCTGGCCGGTGTTCGGGCTCACCGAGTCGCCGCCGCCGGCGTTAGGCACGTCGAGGATCAATGCGTCGGGTCCGCCGGCGGCATCGATGAAGGCCTTGTAGATCTCGGGTCCCATCGAGCCACCGCCGACCACGACCACGGTACCCTTTGTGGGACCGACCTTGACCGGTCCACTAGCGAGGGGCCGCGCCTTGAACGGCGCGCCGAATCCGTCCGGGGCGGGCGCGGGGGGCGCCTGGTTGGTGGCCTGGGCGTTTAGCGCTGCGGGGAAGACAAGGACGGCGACGGCGAAAATGGTGCGCATGGGTCCGGGGATTCGGAGGAACGAACCTTGGCGTTCAACCAAGATGTGTCGCGCCGGACTGCCGTCAGGTCAAGTACCAGGTCGTTACGACGTGCAAATCGCGATGGAGAGTCCTTGCGGGTCCAGCAGGACCGCCATGGCCTGCCCTTCGGGGAGGATCGACTTCGGAACGATGACCCTGGCGCCGAGCGACGTTGCCTGCGCCAGGCACGCGTCCACATCGGCGACTTGCACGAACAGCTGAACGAACGGCTTCACGCCTTCCGGCGCCGGCCAGATCCCGCCGTGAATGCCTGCGTCGCCAGCGCGCACCTCTCGGTATCCGAGTGGGTTGCTGCGGTCCGTATGCCAGCCGAAGAGTTGCGCGAAGAAACGCGCGGAGGCGTCTGGGTCCGGGGAGAGGACCTGCCAGCGGATGACCGGATTGCTCATTGGTCCGTGACCGTCCATGAGATGGGACTGCTCATCACGAGCCGTCGTTGATGGATCAAGAAATGCAGCGCCCTGTTGACGTCGTCGAGTTCAACGCCTGACCGCATCGCGATCCACCGGGAATCGGGACGGAAGTCGGGCGATGAGGTGGCGAGCAGGATCTTTCTGGCGTCTTCGGCGATCAACGCCGCCTGGACATCACTGCGCGTCAGTCCAAGGCGCGAACAGACGCGACGAAGCGAAGGGCGTGAGAGGCCGCGACTGCCGTCGAGCACACGGGCGACGGTCGTATGGTGAAGCCCAACCGTGCGTGCGAAGGCCCGAAGCGAGTAGCGAGGATTGCGGTCCGTTCGGCGGCGGAATTCGTCCCTGAGTCGTGCGCGCAGGTCCATTCGTCGAGGTTAGATGGATGGCGCTGCTGTAGTCAACAACCCAGTGGAACGAAGTGGTGCCAACCCCCTCCGGCGCTGGACGGGTGGTTTCAGTCCCCATTGACCGGGCTTCGCTGATGAGCGTGCTGTCGAAGGTTCAACCCGCGGAGGTCCTCCGCCTTGCCGAATGCGCTGGGGAGGTTTAACTGCAGTCGCTGGTCACGCTCACACAGGAGGAAAAAAACGATGACAATGTATCTGTCGCGGTTCAGCTACACACCCGAGACATGGGCGCGCCTGATCGAGAATCCCGAGGACAGGCGGCAGGCCGCTCGCTCGTATATCGAGTCGGTGGGTGGAAAGCTGCACGGTTTCTGGTACGGCTTCGGCGAGCACGATGGCTGGAACCTGTGGGAAGCACCGGACAACGTGTCGATGGCCGCCGTTGCCCTCGCCATCGGTGCGGGAGGAGCGCTCAGCTCGTACGAGACCACGGTCCTGCTCAGTGTCGAGGAGCTCATGGCCGCGCTCGGGAAGGCGAAGGCGGTCCGGTATCGCCCACCAGGAGGGTAGATCGCGGGAAAGCGTACTGCCGCGGCCTAACGCCTCGCTTCAACTGCGCGCATCCAATAGAGCGGCCAACGACCGAAGGCAGAAAACGCCATGTCGCGACGTGAGGCCGGGCCGGCAGCGGCAACGTCCAGCGTTCAGTCGGTGCTCAGCAGGTTATCCCTTGTGTGATGACTTGTCGTAGAAGAGTCCGCAGGACGTTCAGCTTCTCGGAGTCAAGCTTCCCACAAAGGATCGGCCCATCGTTCAGACTGTACACCGGACCACCGTACCTCATACCTTCGCGGGCCTCCGGCGCCTCGCTCCGAACGAGGCGTCGGAGTTGTTCGAGGTCTTTACGGATCAAATCGGACTGCTCCTTCAAGAAGTCATCAACCGTCGCAGCATCGGATTTCATGTAGCCTACATTGCGGCGCGGCGTCCACAAATCAAGCGTGCGACTTCGATGGAGATCACGACATGCTGACCACTCGAACCCTCGGTACCCAGGGCCTCACCGTCTCAGCCCTTGGCCTCGGCTGCATGGGCATGAGCCAGTCGTACGGCACGGCAGAGGAACGCGATGAACAGGAGTCCATCGCGACCATTCATCGTGCAATCGATCTCGGCGTGACGTTCTTCGACACGGCGGAAGTGTACGGGCCGTTCACAAACGAAGAGCTGCTGGCCCGTGCACTTGATGGCAAGCGCCAAGGCGTCATCATCGCGACCAAGTTCGGATATCGGATCGAGGACGGGGCCCTGACCGGGGGACTGGACAGCCGGCCCGTGCACGCGCGCGAGGCCGTCGAAGGTTCGCTGCGCCGGCTCCGCACGGACCACATCGACCTGTTGTACCAGCATCGCGTAGACCCCACCGTGCCTATCGAGGACGTCGTCGGCGCCATGGCGGACCTGGTGCGCGAGGGAAAGGTCCGCTTCCTCGGCCTCTCCGAGGCGGGCGAGCAGACGATTCGTCGCGCGCACGCTGAGCATCCTATCTCGGCGCTCCAGAGCGAGTACTCGCTGTGGGAGCGGAACCTCGAGCCGCGGATCATCCCGCTACTCCGCGAGCTTGGCATTGGACTGGTCCCGTTCGCGCCCCTCGGCCGGGGTTTCCTCGCCGGCGCCGTGAAGCGCGCCGAGGAGTACGCGGATGACGACTTCCGCCGAAACGACCCGCGCTACCAGGGCGAGAACTTCGACGCAAACGTTCGCGCCGCGTCGGCCGTTCGAGAGCTCGCAGCGCGCAAAGGAGTGACGGCCGGGCAGGTCGCGCTGGCGTGGCTGCTGTGTAAGGGACCGGACATCGTCCCGATTCCCGGCACGAAGCGCCGGCGCTACCTCGAGGAGAACGTCGGCGCGGCGGCGGTGCAGCTCAACGCGTCGGAGATTTCAACGCTCGATGGCGCGCTCGCGCCGGGAAGCGTGGCCGGCCCGCGCTACAATAAGGAGCGGATGGCGACAGTGGACCGTTAGGCGGCAGGGACATCGGATGCCTCGTGTCGTCCGAAGAAGAACTCAGCCACCGGTGCTTCCCAGCCTTTGTAGATGAGGACCACTGCTGTCAGGTCATACGCGGCGTGCATGACCATCACGAACGCAAGCTCCCGTCGCCACACGAAGAGAGCGCCGAAGACGGTGCCGGTGATCGCGGCCTGTGTCGCGCCGGGCAGACCCTGGTCCACGACGTGCGCCGCCGCGAATACCAGGGCAGCCAGCACCACCGGACCGGCCAGCGCCAGGCGCGTTAGGCCGAGCCAACTGCCGAGCCGCTCGAGCAGGAAGCCGCGATAGACCAGTTCCTCACTGAACGCCGCACTCACCAGCACGGTCGCCACGATTCCGGGCAGCGCGGCGGCGTTATACCCACGAGGTGTTGGTAGGCCTCGTTCAACGGCGGGGCGCCGAGGAGCGGCATCACGAGCGCCTTCATGACCAGCTTGAACACCACGCCAGATCCCACGCCGGCGAGGAGTATGGATCGCCGATCGCCGATCACGTACATGTCAGGCCCGACGCCGGACACCCTTGCGGACGACTTTCAACCCCGTTTCCAGCTTTGTCCTGACCTCACGCCGGACACGCGGTGCAAGGCGTTCGTCTTCATCCCGGAGGAAGCGTGCAACGCTCTTTGGGTCCTTCTTCGCCAGTTCACGAAGTGCCCACGACAGTGCCTTCACGACCATGTCGTCGCGATCGTCGACGAGCGTGCGGCAAAGCCTCAGCGTACGATCGGCGTCGCCCGTCCCACCACGAGCCCGCGAGTTGAGCGGAATTGTCGCCACGAGAGCGAGACGACGACGCCATCGGTCTGGAGAACTCGCCCATCGATGCACAAGGCCGTCGGATGCTCGCCCCTCGCGCCACGCCACCCCAGCGACCGTGACGCCGTACAGGTCAACCGAACCCCAGTCAGACAATCCCTCCGCGAATCCATCCACCAGAGCATCATCGAGTTGACGCACCGCGTCTTGATGCCCGGCGAGCAGTTCGAAGGCGACTACGCGTTCCGCCCACGTCCCATCGTCAACCAGCGAGGTCACTACGGCGAGAATCGTCTTCGGCGTCTCACCAGCCAACGCCTTCGAGTACCGCTTCCGCACCGCGCGTACATCAGGAACCGCCACGACGGCCAATCGGCACAAGTCGCTGCGAATCGCGGCCACTATCTCGGCCACCGAGGCGCGAGCGGGTCTCACCGACGCTCCCCACCGTTCACTTGAGAGGTCTCAGGCCATGCTCCTGGTTTTCGCGTGTGCCTGGAAAGCTCATGCTCGCAAGAGCGTGCGGGTTCGAATCCCGCTCCGGGCACAGCCCCCTCCTCATATTGACTCAGAAGCGCGCGTCCGCCTACCTTGAAGCACTTTCCAGGCACACGTTTCTCGGGCGACCGCCCACCACTACTCGTGGTGGGCGATTCTGTTTTCGCTGACTCAATAGCCCAACAGCGGCCTAACGCCGTTGCCGCCTGGATCGGCGACGCTACGTGAAGATTCGCTACTAACCTCGAATGATGCGTCCGAGCGGTCAGGGGCACGTCACGTTCGCGTCGGTAATCACCGCTGCCCCGAACGTGACCGTGATGTCGGCGTGAGTCGCGTCGTGTGACCTCTGGGCAACCATGAGGCCTGACTTGTCCACGAACGCCTGTCCGTCTGCAAGATTTGCGAGAAGGCAGGTCTTGGATCCGGTCGCTCCGTTCCACCGTGTGATGCTTGTTGTGGCAACGTACTGCGGCGTCAGGACGGATGAGAATCCTGCCGCTTGCCGAAACGAGAGGTAATAATGATCGGCGCCGTCATTGGCTCCCTTGATCCTGAGCGCCTGAAGTTGACCCGGAGCGGGAAGCGTCTCCAGAGAAGCAACTCGGAAGCTCCCATTCGCGGTCACCGTCTGGACAGCACTCTCGGGTAACCATCCCGCAGCGATCTTTCCGGGGGCGTTGAAGTGCGGAAGCACGTTCCAGGTCAGCGGATCGCTGCCGGGGTCGATCCGTCCGCCCATGGGAGTCGAGAAGTCGCCGTAATCGTCCGCAGGGGTTGAGGCATGGCCCACCCCGAAGAAATGTCCCAATTCATGCGCCGCGAGCCAGCGCGATGAGCACCAGTAGTCACGGATCCATAAGCGCGGTCTGCCGCCCCATCCGCCCCACGCCGACTGGATAGGCTTGGGGTCAGCCTCCTTCGGCAGAACGTAAACCTTCAAAGAAAAGAGACTCAGGTCGACACCGGCGGCGGCGGCCGCGGCGTCTGCCTCGTTCGCGACGGAATTCCGGGTCCAACCCTCCGCGAGACTGACAACGTGCGGACCGGTAACCACCCCCGACATGGTCATCGATCCGAACGAGTTCTCGGCATAGTACGCTGCGACCGAGCGTGCGTCCGTGAAGTAGCTGGCGTTCAGGGACGCGTTCGAGCACTGCGATGCGGTCCCCTCCGCCGTCTTCAGCGAGATAATGATCGCCGAGTAGTTGCCGCGCGTTGGTGGACCTCCTTGTGCGGCGACCGCCCGGGAGATCGACGACAGCGCGACAAGTGCGCTGAGAAAGGTGGCTGCGACAGCGACGAGTACATGCACTGTATCGTTGCGTCGAGCTAACGTTGAACCCTCATCCATGGAGCCACCATTACTGCTGCCGCACCAAAAGCAGCATCGTTGCGCTGGGCGGCCCGGGCGACGGCACGAGCTGTCCACCGATCATCGTCCGAAAGTCGGCGCTGGTGTTTGACAGCCACAGCGAGTCGCCGCTGACGCGGAAGTAATACTTGTCAGATCCGCCGGACATGAAGTTCGGGCTCCGGGCGACGACGGGGTGAATGGTCAGCGTTGAGTCCGCGACCTCATACGTCCCGGAGTTGGCGACGAAGGAATCATACGCCGCGAGTTTCTCGGCGTCCGTGATACTATCCGTCGCGGCCAACGTGCGCGGCTGATTGCCCGTCACACGCATGATGCTGTAGTGCTTCTCGCCAAACAGGAAGACACTCGGCTGCACCGTCGTGTTGTCTGCGGAATCGGCGCCCGTCACGCTGATACTCACGACGGTCCATGCGCCTTCGAGCGGCGGCTCCGGACCATCGGCCCCTTCGCATGCCGTGAGTACCGTAGCCGCGAGAGCTGCGAGCGCGATTGGCGACGCGGTGCGGACGTTCATGATGCTTGCTCCATCGTTAAAGGGAACGACACGAATCCTTCAAGAACGCGCATTTGGAACGAATTGCAAGGGCGTAGTCCTCCGCTGCGATCTCGCATCAACTACCCGATGAGCGTTCGCACGTCACGCCATGCGAATGCGCCCGCGAACTGGCCGCGATCGTCGAGCAACCGCTCACCGCCCATGCGGTCGTAGAAGCCCAGGGTCGGATTGCTGAGTTCCGCGAAGAGAATGAATGAGTGGATGCCGCGGTCCAGGAATCGCCGCGCCGTCTCTGCCATCATGCGCCGACCGAGTCCAAGCCCATGGTACTCCCAGCGGAGGTAGATTTTACTCACCTGGCCGGCGAACTCGCCATCGTTAGGTTTTCCCCAGGTGAATCCGATCAACCGTCCGTTTCTGTCCTCGAGCACGAGCACGAAGTCACGACGGTTGTCCTTCCCGAACACCTCGTTCCATTGCCAGGTGCGTGTAGCAATCGTCGGTCCACGAGGTGTGTTGTATGTCGCGTTCCACGTCGTGACGTGCAGCTCGGCCAGCGCCGGGATGTCGGCCGCAACGGCGTCGCGGAAGATGATCGAGTCCAGCGACTCAGCTCGTTCTCGAAGCGCGCGGGCATTCTCCGCTCCCGTTGGCCGCGAGTGCGCGTTGATGGAACGCTTCATGTCCTCGAAACGCGGCTTAAGTCGATCCCAGAAAGTGAGCGGCCGCGGTGAGTAATCCTCCACGCGCACCACGTCGGTATTGCCCCGCATGTCGCCGTACTGGTACGTCAGTCGCAGCGTGCGCCCGTGGAGGTGCCCATCGATGCGAAACGGCATCGACATCCCGTCGGGCCTGACGTGTTCCCCCTCGAGATGCACCGCGCCGGTGGCGGCATCGAACTGTCCGCGCCGTATCGGTGCGTCCTGCCTTCCGGGATTCGCGACGCCGCGAACGACTCCATCCGGCTCGGCCACGATGTCGAGCAAGACTTCAGAAGGTTTAC
>CAZSNV010000088.1:0-16626 GCA_964608035.1 uncultured Gemmatimonadaceae bacterium
GCTATCTCGTTGGTGCCATACAATTTACAATATGCCAGTCACTTTCTGTAGTGGGTTTTGGATTGTCTACAAGTGAGTAACCGCCACGCACTCTTCCGATCTTGGAGCGTTATAACTGCAATTTCTACAATGACTTACGATCCTGTCAACACCCGCGCACTAGTTAGGTATCTGGTAAGTGCTGATGTAACAACCACTTGACTTACAATTCGGCCCGATCTACAAAGAGCAGCTAAACACGGGGTGCACAGAGTTCAAAGAGGGCGAGCTTTTAATAGGGTGTTCCCCGTGAACCCTGGGCACCCGTGTTTCAAGCTCTTGGGTCGAATGCGAAAAACCAACCAGAAAGAAACTGCATTTGAACGGGCCCGCACGGTCCTCCTCGGCTTCCCCGGTGTCGAGGAAGGGCCGTGCTATGGCACGCCTGGGTTCCGCGTGCGCGGCAAGTTCATTGCGCGACTCAAGGAAGACGGCGAGACGCTGGTCGTGAAGTGTGGCTTCGACGAGCGCGACGCCCGGCTGCAATACCAGCCGGACACGTTCTTCACGACGGATCACTATCGCGGCTACCCGTCGGTCCTCATCCGCCTGACGAAGGTGCGTGTGGGCGATCTTCGCGACGTTATCGCGGTGGCATGGCGCCTGTCCGCTCCCAAGCGTCTTGTCGCGGAGCTGAGTGCGCAAAGCGCAAAGCGCAGACCCAAAGTCGCTGGACCGTCATTCTGACTGTGGTGCAGTCGTCTGAGGTATTGTCGTTAGGCATGAAGGTAATGCTGCACTCGGAGCGAAATTGATGCTCTTCGCCTATTTCGGCCTCGTGTGGGCGCTCACGTGGGCGCTGTGGTTCGCTGCGGCTGCCGTTGCGGCGCCGGCGCTGTCGATTGTGATGGTCTACGTCGGTGTGTTTACCCCGGGCATCGTCGCCCTCGCGCTGACATACCGCGAGCACGGCGCCGCTGGAGTCCGTAGACTGCTCGGCCGACTCGTTCAGTGGGACGTCGGGGCGCGATGGTTTGCATTTGCATTGCTGTTCGTCTTCTCGATCAAGCTGCTGGTCGCCGTGGTCGTGCGCATCACCACCGGCGTCTGGCCTATCTTTGGCGCCGAGCCCGTTCCTCTGCTCTTTGCCGCCGCGATTGGATCGACGCTACTCGGTGGCCAGGTCGGCGAGGAGCTCGGGTGGCGCGGCTATGCCCTGCCTCGGTTGGCGCGCGCGATGGGCCTCGGGCCGGCGAGCATCCTCCTGGGAATCATCTGGGCGGTGTGGCACCTGCCGCTCTTCTACATTCTCGGCGCTGACACCGTGGGGCAGTCCTTCCCGTTTTATCTGTTGCAGGTGATCGCCATCTCGGTCGCGATTGCCTGGGCTTACATGAAGACGCGCGGGAGTCTCCTGGTGACCATGCTCCTCCACGCCGCGGTGAACAACACGAAAGACATCGTTCCCTCGGTGGTGCCGGCTGCGAGCAATCCGTGGCTTCTGCACGCGTCCATGGTCGGATGGCTTACGCTGCTGATTTTCTGGCTCTGCGCGATCTGGTTCCTGTTCGACATGCGACGTGACACGGTGGTCGCCCGACTCAGCGAGGGCCACTGATGCGCGGTCTATCGCTCGCATTGCGCAGCATCCTGTGGACGCTGCTCCTTCCCGGCATGTTCGCGTTTTATCTGCCGTGGAGGTACTTCGGAGTCAGAGAGGTGGACTTCAACTGGCGAGATCCGCTGCACGTGGTTGGGCCGACACTTTTTGCGATGGGAGCCTTGTTGCTGGTAACCTGCATCTGGGAATTCGCCCGGAGTGGGCGCGGCACATTGTCGCCTGTCGACCCGCCGAAGGAACTGGTCGTGCAGGGACTCTATCGTTATGTGCGAAATCCGATGTACCTGAGCGTCCTGACGATCGTGCTTGGCGACATTCTGCTCACCAGGTCCATTCCACTGCTGGTGTACTGGGTGATCTTCTTCGCGGCCGCGAACCTGTTCGTGATGGGATATGAAGAGCCGACGCTGCGGGGACAGTTTGGCGAGTCGTACGAGCGGTACACCCGAATCGTGGGTCGGTGGATCCCGAAGTTCTGATTCCGTCTTTCAAGAAGGCTCCGTAAGAGCCTTTAACCGCGGAGGGCGCGGAGGTTCGCAGAGGAAACCGAAACGCATCCCTGGCAGTCCTCTGCGTACCTCCGCGGCCTCTGCGGTTCAATCTTCTAGTTAGTCCGCCACGAGACTTGGCGCTTTCCGCCACTTGCGCCATCTTTGGGAGGACCTCGACGAGAGGCACGTATGGTCGCTGCTCACGGACATGAAACCGTCTTCACGGTTCTTGGCGATGCTGCGCGTAAGAGGACCGCGCGTAGTCTTGCGGCGCAGCTCGTCCTGAGCGGCGCGGCAGCGGCTGCGATTCTCGTCGCTGCGCCGCAGTGGTGGTCACTGGCGTTTCTCGCCGGCTGGTCGGCCACGTATTCGGCTTGGGGCTTGCTCGTTCGCTTCGCCGAAGCGCGTGCAGAGCACCCTCGTTCACTCCGCGCGCTTCTCTTATCGATTGCGGCTGCCGGGACGGTACTTGCGGTTGCCGGTATCATCGGCATCGGACTGGCGATCTACTCGGGGAACGCCAAGGGAGTGAAGAACGCCTGCGGCGTTGGTTCGACGAATGAGCTCTGCCAGGCGTGGGCGAATCCCGCACCAGTCTCGCGGATCCCGTAAGGACGCTTCAGGTCACCGGCAGTTCGGGATCGAGAAGCACACTCGGCTTGGCGTCGCCGATGCGCCCAAGGTGCGTCCGCAGGTTTTCGAGTCGCGCGTCGGCGGCTACGGTGACGATGGTGACCGGCGAGAGCTGGCCGAGCCGCCTGGCGAGGGCGTAGTGCGGATTCGCGGCCAGCGCCGCATCCAGTCGAACGCTCAGGTCCGCGCCTGACGAGTGCGATTCCTCCGAGACCAGCAGGTCGTAGCCGGCGGTCCCGTTCGAGGTTCGCGGCCGAAGCGTGGCATAGGCCGGGCGTATGTCCGTCGTCCACAGCTCGCGCAGCACGTCGCCGACAAACGCCTCACTCAACTTCTCCCCGCGCAAGTCGCTTACGCGATCGCGGCCGACGAACCGGAGCGAGGGCGTCGCGCCGACGTGGCCGGTGCATTCGACAAAGTCGCCCAGCCGGTATCGCCACAGTCCGCCGCCATTCGTGACGACGACTTCGTACCTCCTTCCCCGCTCCAGCTGGTGCGCGGCACGCACGTCACCGCCATCGTCGATAAACTCGAAGTAATGCGAGGTGACGGCCAGCGGCCGGTGGCTGCCTAACGGGATGGTGACGACGCATTCGGTGGCGAGCAGGCCTTTGGCCTGAACGAGCACGTGAGGAAGTCGCCTGACGAGCGCGTTCCACCCCGGTTCGGCAGCCTGCTCCCCCCAGCAGCTCACGACCTGCAACTCCGGCCACCACGCTGGCCAATCGGTCGCGCCAATCCGAGCAACTTCCTTGGCGCGATCTGGATCGGGCTTCGCACGCCACGCCGCCCGGTGCAGCTGGGGAAGCGCGTCGGCCCACGGGTTCTGGCCGCTGCGCACCGCGTCGATCAGGTCCTCCCACGCCGGGCCCGCGGCATCGATTAGCAGTTCAATGAATGACGGGTGCCAGATGGAGATCACCCGCAGGTCGCAATGGCGCAGCAGCGCGAGCAGCGTCAGGCGCCAGAACGACGCCGTGTCGCTGGCAAACCGCACCGACGACGGGACGGCCATGACTTGACGAACCAGCCAGGCTCGTGGGCCGCCGAGGTAGTCGGCGTCGTCTATGAAGTCTGTTGGAACGCCAGACTGCTGACCGCCGTCTGCCGCCGCCAGCGGGGAGATCGACCAGTACGCCGGTCCGCCGGCGATGCGCGGGCGCTGCCTGACGAGATCCAACGTCCAGGGCCCGATAGCGGCGTTGAAAGAGGACTGCAGCGACGCAGTGTACGGAATCAGCTTCCGCGATCCGGTCGATCCGCTCGTTGGCGCCAGGTGCGACACCGGTCCGCAGGCGAGCACATTACGCTCGCCCGTGGCGATCCGCGCTATGTACGGTTCGAAATCCTCGTAACGCGCGAGCGGTACGCTCCGTGCGAAGTCCGCCGCACTCCGGATCGTGGCGAAATCGTGGGCGCGACCGAATTCGCTGCCGGCATGCCTGACGAGCGACGCGCGCAGCCAGGCCTGCTGCGCAGCCGCGGGGTCTGCCAAGGCTGAACGAAACCGCATCGCACCCGCAAGTCCGCTGGCGAGCCACAGCGTATTGGCCAGTACTGGCCCCGTGTTCACCGCGACGACCCCCGCACCATCCGGACACCGGCCCTGGTGAGGTTCTCGTCGCTCAGTTCCGTCAGGCACACCAGCTCGTCGCCGGCGGCATGCCCCGGATTGCGATCGAGAAAGAAGCGGACGTGTGCATCGCTTGCCTTCCCCTCAGGAACCGCGGCGAGATGATCGCGCAATCGCTGTGGCGCGTTGAAACGGACCACGCCTGTCGCCGGGTCGTATGCCTGACCGAACCGTTCTTGCGCCAGCTCCCGCATCGACGCGCGAACCTCCAGCGGCATCTCCGCATCATGCCTCGGCCAGAACTCACGCCAGAACACAGGAAGGAAACGGTACGTGCGAAAGCCTGACGAGAGGAGCAGCCAATGCCATGGCTCGTCCGGGCGTGACGCCTGGATCGCACGCACCAGCGCGATCCACCCGCGTGCCAACACGGGAGAGCCCCAGGCTTCGGGGGCCATGACCGTGTCGCCCGAGTAGATCACGTTGATACGCCGATCACGCACCGTGGCCTGGTATGCCTGCAACGTGGAGAATCCCACCAGTGTCCCGTCGCGAACGATCCGCAGCACCCAGTCCTTTTCTTCGAGGTCCCGGTGAAACCCATCCTCCCGAACGCCCTCGAAATGCGACTGGATGAGGGTGAACATCTCCGCGCGCTCGTTAGGCACGAGGTCTTCACGCCTTACGGGCAACGCGACGTCGCCGGCCACCTGCATCGAGGAAGGCGGCACGAGAAGGTGGGTCACAGCAGCCCGACCTCGGGGCGAAAGCAGCGACCATCCCACGAATCGGGCCACCGAGCGCCGTCAGGCCAGGTCACCTCGTACAGCGTGGTGCGATACTCCCGACCCTTCATTAGCCGGCGGAGGACAGAAAGCTCGGGATCACGCGCGTCACGCGAGAGGGTCAGCCACGAAAGACCGGATGTGGCAGCCCGCTGCCTGACGCTGCGCCACAAGGCAGGCCAGGCCGCTTGATCCATTGCATAAGCGCCGAGGAGGGCGCCCTGGGCAAGGACACCGCCGGGCCTCGGCAGTAGCGGGCGACGGCGCAGAGCCATCGCGCCATTGAGAAACGGCCGCGCCACGCGTAACACGCCTTCGTATCCATCAATGACCGTCTGACGAAAGGCACGCTGGTCCCACACGGCGGCTGCCGCGACGATCCGGCCGTCCTGCCTGACGACGCTGAAATCACGCGCGAACACTCCGTGGCGCTCCAGATCGCGCCACCGTGTCGGCTCCCACGAAAGCGCCAGTTGTGAATCCCGCGATGCACGCTCGAGGAATTCGCCCAGGTCAGATTCGGTCACCGATGATTCGGCAGTTGCTGACCTCGTCTCCGGAACGACAGCCCCTACGAGAGTCACGAGATCGCAGAGCGGTCGATACGAAGGCAGGCCGAGTCGCCCGCCACGCTCGAGGACCCGGCGTGCTCGCTCATTGTCCGTCGCGATGCTCGTGAAGAATCCATTGGCCAGGTGAGCCGTCTCGCGCCCGAGCAGGTCGTATCCTTCGCGCAGCAGCCGCGCCGATTCCCGAGTCTGTTCCGCCACGCGCAGGATGTTGAGGTATCCGATCCGCTGCGGGACGCCGTTTCGCATCAGCGAGTAAATGCTGCACCGCCCCGAGCCTATCACCTGCCCATCGCGTCGCGCGACGACCGTGATGTCCTCGCCGCCTGCGAGACCGTCGGCCGCGAAGTAGTCCGGTTCGCGCGTGAACGCGACGCGCACGGCGCCGGGCATGACCGACGCGCGCAACATCCGTCGGAGGCAAGCCTCGTCGGCCCGCTCGGCAACGGTGACCGACGCGGCCCCTACGCTGAGAGCAACGCTCCCTGCCACGCCTCGTCTCCCAGCGGATAGTGATCGCGCAGGCTCACGTCCTGGCGGTGCAGCGAATTGATCATGTAGAAGTTCCGCCACATGAAGCCGCTGCTGCGGTTCACTTCATCAAAACTCCGCCTGACGATACTCGGCCACCCGTAAAACTCGCGACGCGCGGTCAGGCAGGCGCGCTGCAACTCGTCAGGCGCCATTCCGGCGGGCTTGAACGGAATGCGGTTGTAGCTGTAGCGATCATCCAGCCACCACGCGTCGTAGAGCAGCCGGCCTTCCTTTTCGAGCCGATGATACAGCGGCGTTCCCGGAAACGGCGTCAGGTGATTGAACGCCGCAATGTAAAAGCCATGCCGCTGCGCGAATTCCACTGTGGGAGTGAAACTGTCCGGCGTATCGCCATCGTAACCGAAAATGAACGTGCCGTAAATCCGGATCTTGTGCTTGCGCAGGTTCGCCAGCGCGACTTCGAATCCGCCCTTGGCGGTATTGAACCGCTTGTTCATCGACTCGAGGTTGGCCGGGTTCAGGCTCTCGAATCCGATGAGGACTCCCTGGCACCCGCTGCGCACGAGCAGGTCGAGGAATTCCTCATCGTGAGCAGCGTTGATGCTGGCCTGACTCACCCAGCGCACGCCGAGTGGAATCAGCGCCCGGAAGAACTCCTTCGCCTGGCGCAGGTTGGAGGTGATGTTGTCGTCCACAAAGAAGAAGAGCTTGCGCGTGTCCTTGAGCGCGCGGAGTTCGGCCAGAATCTGGTCGATCGGCCGCCGTGACTGCGTTGCTTCGAAGACCGTCTGCACGGCGCAGAACTCGCACTTGAAGTGACAACCGCGTCCAGCCTCGACCAGCCCGATCGGGAGATAGCGTTTACCGGCGAAGATGGAGCGATCCGGACGCAGCCCATCCAGCGACGTCCTGCCCTCGGCCCGATAGAACTTTTCCAGTCGTCCGTGTCGCGCATCGTCAATCACCCGGGGCCAGAGCACCTCGGCCTCACCGACGACGACCGACTCTGCATAACGAGCGACTTCGTCCGGACAGAGCATGGCGTGGAAGCCTCCCATCACGACCGGCACCTTCCGCCGCCGGTACTCACTGGCGATCTGGTACGCCCGCCTCGCCGTGTACGTCTCGACGCTGATGGCGACCAGGTCGGTCTTCTCGTCGAAGGGGATCAACTCCATGCGGTCGTCGTAGAACTTGACTTCGACGTCGCTCGGAGTGAGCCCGGCTACGGTAGCCGCCGGCAACGGTTCCATCTGCCAGGTGCGGATGTACTTCTGCCCTCGCTTCCGGCCAACGCAGGGGTGGATGATGGTGAGCCGCATTGATTTCACGCCACGCCCGCCGTTCGCGACTCGTCAGGCACCGGCGCATAACGCGGCGCCCGCCCGATGATCCAGTCGCAGTTGTAGAATCGCGACAGGTTGTTGGCGTAGAAACGGTAGCCGAGGTTCGTGCCGAGTTTGACCGGCCACGGGGCCGGCGACGAGCGTATGCGGCGCCAGATGCCTTGATAGCTGTAGGCGTGCTGCCAGGCGGACTCGATGCCGCGTTGCAGCTCGTCGACACTCATGTGCTTCGGCTGGAAGACCACGTGCTGCGCGTCGTACAGCTCCCAGTTCTTCGTGAGGATCCGTCCCTCGGCGTCGAGCCGCTTGTACAGCGGCGTGCTGGGGAATGGCGTCACGACCGCGAAGCGCGGCAGGTCGATCTTCGCCTGTACGGCAAATTCCGCAGTCTTCAGGAAGACGTCAGGCCGATCGTCGTCGAGCCCGAAGACGAAGCATCCCTGCAGCGCAATCCCGTGGGCGTGAAGCCGCTCAACGATAGTTGCATAACGATCTGGCGAGTTGAAGCCCTTGCGGCTCCCCTTCAGGTTAGCGGTCGACAGGGATTCGAGTCCCATCAGCAGCCCGCTGCATCCGCTACGTTGCGCCAGTTCCAGCAGCTCCTCGTCGTCAGCTAGTAGGACGGTGGACAGTCCATACCACCGCAGCTTCAGCGGGATGAGCGCCTTGAAGAGTTCGATGGCATAGGCGCGATCGGCGATCAGGTTGAGATCGACGAAGATCAGCTTCCGGGCGCCGTGCTGCCGGATGTCGGCGACGACCTCGTGAACCGGTTTCTGGAACGGCCGCCGTCCCCAGGCGGTGGGCACCACGCAGAACTCGCAGGCGTGCACGCACCCGCGAGTCGCCTCGAAGACATTGTTCGTGAGGAAATGCTTGCTCGGCAGAAGATCGCGCCGCGCAAATGGGCGACCTGCCAGGCTGAGTCCGGGTGCCTGCGTGTAGCGCGGCTTCAGCGTTCCCGCCGCGAAGTCACAGAGGAGCTGCGGCCACGTGTCTTCCGCGTATCCGGCAACGATGGCGTCGGCGTGCGGCTGGGCGTCGTCGGGAATGAGCGTGACATGCGGACCGCCCAGCACCACGGTGCAACCTCGAGCCCGGTAGTGATCGGCAAGCTCGTATGCGCGCACGGCGGTGCCCGTGATGACCGTGATGCCGATCAGGTCGACGTCGAGATCGCGCGGCACATCGGCGATTCCCTCGTCGATGAGTTCGACCACGTGCGGAAAGTCAGCCGGTATGAGGGCCGCCAGCGTGGTGAGCGTGAGCGGCTGATATCTCAGCGATTTCTTCCAGATGCCGCCCCGGTGCCTGTACAGCGGACCTTTCGGGGAGATCAGCGCAATCCGCCACGGTGCGGAAGTACGATCCGATCCGTTGAATGCGGTCACTTCACACCTCTGACAGGAGGAGGGCCGCCCGAACCTACTCACTGGTTAGCCGGTCGGTCCATAGCCAGCTCTCGTGCCGGGGCGGGTTTTCGAAAAAGACTTAACCGCCGAGGACGCGCAGGGACGCAGAGGAGTAGTGAGCAATGCAAAATGCAGAATGCAAAATGCAAAATGCAAAATGGGGTTTGTCGAAAGTGTGCGTTTTGCGTTCTGCATTTTGCATTTCGCATTTTGCATTTTGCATTCCTACTTAAGAGGTCTATTCAGCTCCGTGCGATACAGACTGGGATCGTTTCCCGTTTCGGGCCCTGCCGCATAGACCTCCCAGAGATCCGGCGCTGCGGCGTGTCCGTTAGTCTTGAGCCACTCCTCGAACTCGCCCCAGGCCGGGCCAAGGCCCTCGTAGCCGCCGCGGTAGGTCGTCCGCGCGACTTTTGTGGCGGGGAGAGTACCCGGCTTTACGCGACCGGTGGCTTTCACTTCGGTGGCGACCGGGACGCCGATCTCGAAATCGAACACGGCCGGGTCCATGCGCAGGTGATGCGAGAACCAGGGGCCGGCGGGGGTGATGCCCTGCGCCTTGAGGGCGGACATCAACTCGTTATGGCCGGGGCCCATCTCCTCCTGGATCTTGTTGCGAGGGATGGTCAGGTGGATGACTGCTGTCCGCTGGCTCTCGGTCGTGACAATCTTTGGTTCGTCCAGCATCGTTAGGTCTCCTTGGAGTGTGACGGGGGACGGGTGACGGGTGACGGGAGAGAGCGCGGTTCAAAGTCTCCCGTCCCCCGTCTCCCGTCCCCCGTCCCATTATTAGTTCAGTGTCCCCAGGTACTCTTCCAGCCTTTCGTATCCCACCGTCATCCCGTCCTTCATCCCCGTGCCGAGCGCCATGTCGCGCGCTTCCTTTGACGGGTATCGGATGGTCAAGACCAGGGTCGTTTGACCGTTCAATTCCGTGAACTCGAGAATGTTGGTCGCCACTGGCCACGGATCTCCCCACGACTCCGTGCTGACGACACGCGACGGCGGCGAAACTTCCTTGACCACGCCCGTAATCGTGATTCCCTCGCCGCCTGGCTTGCTCCACGTGTAGCGGATTGCGCCACCGGGGCGGAGTTCGTTCTTGCACTCCGACATCGTCCAGCCGTGAGGCCCCATCCAGTTCGGCATGTGCTTGCAGCTGGTGTGTGCCTCGAAGACCAGCTTGCGCGGCGCGTCGAAGACGCGGGTGACCACGACGTCCGTGTCGGCCGGGGTCGTGAAGGTCGTGGCGTGCTTATTTGTGGCGGGCATTTTTCCTCCTTTCCTTCGCGTTGAGTTGTGCGAGATAGAAGTCGAGTCTCTTGTAGCTCTCATCCCAGAACTGGCGGAAATCGCTGGCCCATTCGGCGACGTCCTTGAGCGGCGCTGCCTCGAGCCGGCACGGCCGCCACTGCGCATCACGGCCACGGGCGATCAGGCCTGCCCGCTCCAGCACGCGCAGGTGCTTCGAAATTGCAGGACCGCTCATGGCGAACGGCTCGGAGAGTTCCTTCACCGTTGCCTCCCCCGATGCCAGCCGGGCCAGGATGGCGCGACGCGTGGGATCGGCGAGGGCGGAGAAGGTGAGGCTGAGTTGATCAGGTTCCATCGTATATAACCTACTGGTTAACTAACCCACAGGTTAAATAACGCGCCCGAAGCGGCACGTCAAGACCGTATTTTGGGTCAGTTCACGAGAGGCCGAATCGATGCCACGAGTAGCCGCGCTCTACGATATCCACGGCAACCTGCCGGCTCTGGAGGCCGTGCTCGAGGAAGTGCGGCGGGTGGGTGTCGACGTGATTGTGGTGGGTGGCGACGTCGTTCCCGGCCCCATGCCGACGGAGTGTTTCGAGGCACTCGCCAGAACGGGAATCAGGACCGAATACATCCACGGCAACGGCGAAAGCGCGGCGCTGGAATCATTGCGCGGCGGTGATCTCGAGACCGTTCCGGCTGCCTTCCGCGACGGGATCATCTGGTCCGCGAGCGAACTGCCTGACGAGTACGTCGAGGCCACCTCGGCATGGACCCTAACGACTGAGGTCGAGGTAGACGGTCTTGGCACGACCATCTTCTGCCACGCGACGCCGCGCAACGACACGGAGATCTTCACACGCCTCAGTCCCGACGACCGTGTGCGCACGCTGTTCGCCGGTGTCGATTGCAGTGTCGCCGTGTGCGGGCACACGCACATGCAGTTCGACCGAACGGTGGGATCGCTGCGTGTGGTGAACGCGGGCAGTATCGGCATGCCGTTCGCCGATCCGGGCGCGTATTGGCTCCTGTTGGGCCCCGACATTCAGCTGCGGCGCACGTCGTACGATCTCGAAGCGGCCGCGGCGCGGATCCGGCGCACCAAGTTCCCCGGCGCCGATACGTTCGCGGCCGCCGTACTGACGCCACGCACCGAAGCGGTCATGCTGGACGCCTATGCACGAGCCGATGGTCGATAAGTAAACAGAAGACGCAGTTGACGGTTTTACGATTTCGGTCGCCGACCGTTTCTCGCAGTCATGTGTCTTTACCTATGGCGCAGTTCAGGTTCCAGGATATGCAAACGGCGCTATAGGTAAACACTGCGACTGCGGGAAAGAGTCGGCGACCGAAATCGTAAAACGGTCAACGACGTAAACAGGTACACAGACACATGCCTAACGCGATGGAGGACTTCTTTTGGCCTTGACATTGCGGCGCAACAGAGACCACGGTATCCACAACAATGTCATCGCCGCTGCTCCCAACATTACCATGAACACCACGCGGAGCGGCCAGGGGCCCAAGACGTCCAGGAGTGTCGGGCGCGAGGGCGTGCCCCGGCCCAGGTAGCCGTAATTGAGGTCGAACATCGCGTCGATGATGAACGTCGCGGCCGCGTACATCGCACCCATCAGCAAGGCGAAACGCAGGTCTCTCCACTCCGGCCGGAATCGCTGCACCGCCACGACGTACACGCCGGCGCCCACTACGAACAGGTGGTAGAGCCAGAAGGCCCAGAACGAGAGCGACGAGGGTCCGCCGGCGAGGTCCGGGGTGATGACGGCCTGGCTGCCTAACGCGAGCCCCCAGAAATACGCCAGCGACTGGAGTCCGCGTGTCGGGCGCAGGAACACGAGGGCCGCGATGATCGCCGCGAAATCGCACATCTGGAGCGGGAGCGTGTTCCGCGGGTCCCACCCGTGCCGGCTGAAGTCGTACGCCTGATAGGCGAACCACAGCGCCCACACGCCGGCCGACAAGCCTGTCTCGTAGCGCCGCCCGCCCGGCGTTCCGTGCAGCGCACGGCCGATCCAGCACATGGAGGCAATGGCCGCCACCAGGATCGCAACCGTTATGGCATGCTGAGCGCCCACGAGTCGATGCGTATCGGTTCGACCGGCGCCTAACGCTGGCCGACTGCCGGGGCGACAATGCGTGGATGCTGACCCGCCTCGTGCTCCGCCTGAAGTCGCACGTACGAGTCAACGGTATCACGGATCCGTTCCCGTTCCAGCACCGTCGTTTCGCGAACGATACGGCCGGGAATACCCATAACCATTGAGTTTGGCGGGATCTGCATTCCCTCCTTGCACACGGCTCCGGCCGCGATGATGGAACCGGTTCCGACGCGGACGCCGTTCAGCAGGATGGCGCCCATGCCGACGAGGGAATCCGGTTCGACGATTGCGCCATGAATGATCGCCCGATGACCGATCCCCACCCGGTCACCGATGATGGTGGGAAACCCGTGATCGGCGTGGACGACGGTGCCGTCCTGGATGTTGGAGTCTTCTCCGATCTCAATTCGTTCGGTGTCACCCCGAATCACGACGAAAGGCCAGATTGAGGCGCGATTCTTGAGCGTCACGCTCCCACAGACAAATGCCAGCGGATGGATGAAGGGCATAAACTGAGACGGGGGACGGGAGACGGGAGACGGGAGATCGTGACTCGTGACTCGTGACTCGTGACTCGGCACTGCAAAAGCCTAGCGGCGTAGTCCTCGGAAGTACTCCTCCACTCCCTCCGCGACTCCGCGGGCATATGCATCCTGAAACTCGGGCGTGCGTAGCGCCGCCTCCTGCTCGGGGATCATCACGAACGCGCCCTCGCACAGCACGCTCGGCATCCACGTCGGGCGGAGCACGGCGAGGTTGTCGTAGTACACACCCAGGTCTCGCAGGCCCAGGCGGCGGACCATGGCGGCCTGCACGGCACGTGCGAGCGGTTCGGATGACGCGTTGAAGTAATACGTCCCCGTGCCGTTGCGTTCGAACGGATTCACCCCGTCGGGGAACGCGTTCAAATGGATCGAAACGAATGCGTGCGCATTGGCGCGGCGCGCGATGACGGGGCGGTCTGACAATGCCACCGCGCCGGGCGCCGTGCGCGTCATGATCACCGTGGCGCCCCGCTGCTCGAGATAGGACTTCAGGCGTTCGGCGATGCCTAACGTGGCTACCCCTTCGTACAGCCCCGTTGGCCCGGTGCTGCCGGCTGGTGGGTGGCCGGCGTCTACCGCAATCACCAGCCCACGCAGAGGTTGTGTCCTATTGACCTCGGGCGCCCGGCGAACGCGCAGAACAAGCGAACTGCGGTCCCACATGACCAGGTAACCGAATGGTGCGTCGTGCAGCTCCACGCGATACTCGGCGCGATCGTTCAAGACCTGGCGCCATGTCACCCGCCGCACGATCGAATCCGTCGACGTGAAGTTGATGATGTCCGTGTTGGCGGTGGTTCCGTGGAGCGTCAGGACGAGAGCCTGTGGCTCCGATTCGACCGAATACGGCGGCACTTCGGACATCGGAATGCGGACATCGGACCACGCGGCGTTGGCGACAACGCGCGCATTGCCGGCAACGCGGCGCGGCGCGGGAGTGCCGGCGGGTAACGGCGCGAGCTCCGCCTGGTCGACGAAGACCTGGAGGCTGGCATCGAGTCGTATGCGCGTCGCCGTTCCGAGTTGGCCGGTGACTTCGGCTACGGTCCCTGGAATCAGGAACCATTTGTACGTACCGCCGGCAACAGGGCGCCCGATGATCACGCGATCGGTATCCGGCAGTGTCGATGGCGCGGCGCCAAGTCGCGCGTATTGGGGACCGGCAGAATCGGCGAGCGCGACGCGCGGAAGCGCGAGCCGGACACTGTCGCGCCCGCGAATGACCTGAACCCAGGCGCCGCTGCTGAGCCGAACGGCAGGCACTTCTGTCACGGCCAGGACCCGGCCCCGTGAACTCGGTGCCCCGGTCGGCGTGAGCATCGGCAAGCGCGCTCCGTCTGGAAGCTGCAACTCGGCTTGGGCCGCGCTCGCGACCGTCACGCTAACGCGAACCGGCTCCCATCGCTCGAGAACCAGGCGGGATCGTGGCGATAGCGTCGCCGAGTCCACGATCAGTGGCCCAGTGGTTGGGAGCGGTAGCGGTTCAGGCGGCAGGGTGACGCGGTGCTCGGTCCGCACAGTGTCGGATCCTTGCGCCACTTCTATCTGGTAGACGGCGGCGGCGTCAACCGCTGGTGGAACCGGCAGGTAGGCCAGGAAACTGCCGTTCGGCTTCACCTCGACGACTCGACCGTTGATGCGAAGCGTCGCGGTGCCACTTCCTACCGACCCGAAAATGAAATTCGAATCGCGCGTAGCGATCTGGGCACCGGCGGGGGGATAGACCACACGCAAAGCAATCGGGCCTACCACATTAGGTATCGGGGGCAGCCCGATCGTAGCAGGACGGGTTTCCGGTGCGGGTGTGGCCGGTGGCTGTTGCGGAGCCCCGGTTGACGGCGGGATCGGAGCAGGCGGTCCCACATTCGGTCCCGGCGGGGGTACTGGACCCGGCAGGCAGGCCGTGCCCAGGAACACCAAGGCTGCAATCGCTCTCTGTCCCGCCCCTGTCAGCATGGGCGCAAGGTACTCGTGGCGGCAAACTTGCGGCAATCCAGAATCGAACGGGCAGCTTGTCCCGTAGGTAGAACATCCGGGTTGCTCGATAGTGGGGTTTGTGGCAATTTCGCTGTAACGCCGTTTCGCGTTTGTCTCCGTACCGGACCGATTTCCTCGTGAGGACGAATCCGGTGGCCCGTTGCGCCAACTGTGGTCGCACAAGCGACCTCGATTCACACCATAATTTCTGCGCCCACTGCGGTTGGCGTATGCGGCCGGCGACCTCTTCCACGGCCGCTATGTCTGTTTTGGGCGAGCGATCCGCGTTCCAGGACCGTCCGGTCCTATCCGCGGACTCCGACGCGCGTCGAATGTCGTCCACGCCGTCCGGCAGCCGGTCGCTGCGCAGCGCGCCATGTCCGCATTGCACTCGCTCGATCGATCGCGCCCAGCATTTCTGTCCGCACTGCGGATTGAAAACGGGTTTCGTGGACGTGCACCCGACGTTCTGCGGATCCTGTGGCACCAGGATGAGCGACGATGACTCCTTCTGCGCCGCCTGCGGTGAGCCGCTCAAGGGCGGGTTGGACGACCCGGGGTTGACCATCGACACGCAGCCCCGTGGCATCACGCCCATGGTCGTCAGCGCGCTGGGTCCGCATCTCTCGCTGCTGACCGATGATGGTGAGGTCGTGCGCGAAATCCCGCTCGAGCGGGGCGAGATTACCGTGGGTCGCGGGAAAGGCGACGTGCAGTTCGACGATGACGACGCCGTTTCTCCCGAGCACGCGGTGCTGACGTGGAAGGACAATGCCCTTCACGTGCGCGACCTCGGCTCTTCGAACGGGAGCTGGTTGTACATCCTCGCGCCGCAGGCGCTGACCGACGGCGACGTCCTGCTCATCGGCTCGCAGGTCATCCGCTTCCGGAAGTTGTCGTCGGGCTTCCTGCTCGATGACGCCGAGCTGCGGCAGGCCGGTTCACGCACGCCGGCGCGCGACGACGCGATGCTGGAGCAGTTGCGCGCTGACGGAAGTGTGCGCGACGTGCTGTACCTTTCGCACGGTCGCAACATCCTCATCGGACGAGACCATGGGGACTGGGCATTCCCCTATGACCCGACAATGAGCGCGCGTCATGCTGAAATCCGTTCGGTGCCACAGCGCGATGAGTATGTCGTGCGCGATATGGGATCGCGCAACGGCATCGGCGTGCTGGTGCGCGGCGAGCGCACGGTGCGTGGCGGAGAGCGCCTGTTGTTTGGTCGCAAGATGTTGCGGGCCGACCTCTCGTGAGGTCCGCCGGGGCCGGCCCGGCGTTTGCCCGGCAACGTTGACTCGATCACAATGCCGACCACTTCCGGCGAATACGTGATCCCGACGGGGTCCCGGGGGGACCGCGACGGGCCGCAGGCACCGGTGGTCGTCCAGGTGTTCGCGCAAACGGACGTCGGGCAAACGCGCGAGCATAACGAGGATTCGTTCATCGTCGTCAACCTGAGCGAAGGCGAACCGCTCAGGTTCGAGCGGCTGGTCGAACAGGCGGCGGATCCCGCGGCGACACTGTTCATGGTTGCGGATGGCATGGGTGGCGCCGCCGCGGGCGAAGTGGCTTCGGCGACGGCGGTCGACGTCGTGCTGCGCCACCTGCGCGAGCGGTTCGCCGACAAGCGCGCCATTTCTCCCACGGTCCTGGCCGCCGAACTGACGCGTGCCGCCGAGAAGGCGAACTGGTCGATCTTCCAGCAGGCGGTGAACAAGCCTGAGTTGCGCGGCATGGGCACCACGGCCACCATCGTGGCGCTCCTCAACGACACGCTCTACATCGCCCAGGTGGGAGACAGCCGCGCGTACCTCATCCGC
>CAZSNV010000089.1:0-16511 GCA_964608035.1 uncultured Gemmatimonadaceae bacterium
GAGAACGCCGGTGTCTTCTCGGCGGGGACGCCGCAGGCGGTCGATCTCTTCTTCACGCGTCGAATCGGGATCGATACGTTAGGCAACCCCGTACCGATCATCGGCGGCGGGCGGTTGAGCGGCCGGGCGGGAGCGGCGACAATCGGGTTACTGCAGATCTTCACGGACGAGAGCCCCACGGCGCAGGCGCAGTCGTTCAGCGTCGGTCGCGTCAGTCGCGAATTCGGCGGCCGGTCGCGTATCGGCGCGATCGCGGTCCAACGGCAGTCGATGGACGACGGCAACAACGTGAACCGCACGTTGGGCGTCGATGGGCGGATCGCTATGAGTGAGGCATGGACCGTCGATTGGTGGGGCGCTGCCACCGAGACGCCAGGCCGTGCCGGCGACGAGTTCGGATACAGCATGCGCGCCGGCTACCAGACGTCTCAGTGGAACAATGGCCTTCGCTATGTCCACGTCGGAGAAGACTTCAATCCCGAGGTGGGGTTCCTCAATCGAACCGGCGGCTATCGCTTTTACGACATCTCGTTCATGCGCACGGTGCGCAAGCGGGAGTGGGGGTGGCTCAAGCAGTGGAATCCGCACACCAATTACCGCGGCTACTACAGTCACGACGGGTTCTGGCAGAGCGGCCAGGTGCACTTCGACATGACCGAGGTGGAGTTCGCGCGCGGTGGCCGTTTCGGGCCAGAGTACAATTTTTATCACGAGGGACTCCGCCAACCGTTCACGATCGCGAATGGTGTCGTCCTGCCGGCCGGCGACTACAACTGGGGATCGTTAGGGCTCGATTGGGACTCGGATCCCAGCGCGCCACTGTCGTTCACGTCGCGGGGCGAGTTCGGCCCGTTCTACAACGGCAACAGGATCGGTGAGACCGTCACGCTCACCTATCGCCGTGGCGCCTCGCTGACGACGTCCCTCCAGGTCGATTATCAGGATGTAAGCCTCGACCAGGGCGACTTCATCCGCCGGCTGGTCGGCGTCAAGGTCGGATACTTTTTCACGCCGAAGATCTTCCTGCAGTCACTGGTCCAGTACAGCAACCAGGCGCGGGTCTGGAACGCCAACGCCCGCTTCGGCTGGCTGAGCACCGCGGGCACTGGGCTCTTCATTGTATACAACGAGGGCCAGCAGGCGGGCGGGTTCTTTGACTGGATCCAGCCGCAATCGCGGAGTCTCGTGGTGAAGTACACGAAGCAGTTGGGGGGCTGAAGAAGGGCAGAATGCAGAATGCAGAAGGCAGAATGCAGAATGAACAAACACTGGTTGGTCTGACTCGGCGTGGGTTGCACCCAGATGGTGCTTTCTGGACGTTGTGCCGGTTGCGAGCTAATTCTGATGGATTCTTAGATCTGCAATCTGCAATCTGAAATTCCGGGCCCCGTCATGAGGTTCTTTCGCTGGTACCAGTTCGTCGTGCCCCTGGCCCTGTTCCCAGTGAGCTACCTGCTGTGGCTTAGGCGGTACGACGGCGACCACGCGCTGGTCTGGCTCGCTCTTTCGCTGCCGGTGGTGTTCGCCTACGTCGTCCCCGGACTCGGCACCAACTGGCTGGGGCTCTGGGAGATCAACACCCGTTTTCGCATCGGGCGGTTCCGCCCACACCATGGTTTCGTGTTCGGAACCGCGACCAGCCTGTTCGGCTTGGTGTGTGTGCCCGAGACGGCTCCGGGTTTCGACCTCGGCGACTGTCTGCGCGCCGCGCTCGTCACAGGTTCGGTGATCGGGTTCTGGAACTGGCTCTACGACATCTACGCCATCAAGTCGGGATTCATCGTTCTCCACACCCGACTGGCCGCCGAGGGCCAGCCGGCCGAGGTGGTAGCGACCAATCACGCGCCCGTGTATTTCGGCGTCTTCGGCGCGTGTTATGGTGTCTGCTTGCAGCTCGTCGACGCGCTGTCGGCGGGGAACCACCGCGGTGTCTATGTCGCACTCGGCCTGGCCGGCAATCTGGCGGCCGTCGTATTTCCCGTGCTCGCCTACGTCCTTTGGTCGCTTGCGACGCAGGGCGAGACTGGTCTGAAGGCCTACCGTACGAATGGAGGTCGTCATGAACTCGAACGTCGCGTGGTTGAGCCGGTTCCTGTGGATCGTGTGCGCGTTTCACATCCTGGTCGGGTTGTCGCTGAACGTTGACATCGGGCTTCGAGAGTGGGTGGGTGGCACGCTGTACAACGCGCGGGTGGACTGGAGTGACGGACAGTTCGCGTACATCATGAAGCCGCTGGGCGCGTTCATGATCGCGCTCGGTGTTATGGCGGCGATGGCGGCGCGTAATCCACTGGGCAATCGCGCCATCATCATCGGCTTCGCGGTGTTGTTCACCATGCGCGGGCTGCAGCGACTGTTGTACATGCAAGAGATCGAGAGCGTGTTCGCGATCCCCTCGAGCCGCAGCCTGGTGCAAATGGTAGTGATGTTATCGCTCGCGCTCGGCCTGGTGCTCCTGCTACGCGCGGCATCAACTGGTGGGGGGCGGCAAGCCATGAACGCGACGTGAGCGACCGGGCGTTCCTGATCGCGCTGCTTGCGATCTTTGGGACGTTCGTCGTGCTCGACGCCATCGAGCTTCGGCGCGTCGAATGGCGAGGCAAACCCGAACGTCCGAGCGGCGAGGCGTTCGGGTTTCTCGTGATCATGCTCGCGGTCTACGGACTGATTCAGATGGGCGGGCTTTCATTGGTGCCCTCGACCGCCAGGATGATGGAAGCAGTCCGCTCGACGCTGGCCGATTGGCTCGACCGGCCGGTGGCCGCCGAACCGATCCGCGGCGTTTGGCTCGTTCTGCTCTCGGTCGTGCTCTTTTATGCGTCAGGCCTGTGGGACTACCTGCTTCATCGCTTTTTTGGTCACTCGCGCCGGTTCTTCTTCGTCCACGAGTACCATCACCTGCCGAGCCAGGTGAACGTCATCATGCCCGGCCTCGCGATGCGGCCGTTCGTCGTGGTCACGTCATTCCCGGCCACAGTCGCCACCGTGTTTTCGGCGTACGCGATCCTGCTCGTGTTGGGCCTTCCGCTCTGGGACCTGGCGCCGCTCAAGATCCTGCTGCTGGTCCAGGCAGTCCTGCTGTGCGCCAGCCACTCGTGCTTCATGCGCCGGTGGTGGTGGATCCACCACGGCATGAAGTGGCTGGCGCTCACAACGCCCCAGGAACATCTGCTCCACCACACGGTCGACCTGCAGGGGAACTACGGCAACTTCACGGTGCTCTGGGACCGCGTGTTCCGCACGTACCTCGATCCCACGAAGAGCGAACACCAGAATCATGCTCTCGGGCTGCCTTACGATCAGGATTTCGTAGGAACGCTTACCGCCGGCCGGGTCAAGCTGCCGGCGTCGCTGCGTCGCCGCTTCGAAGTCGATCGCTTTTGCAATCTCGGGTCACAGGTCCCCGGGGAAGAGTCAGGAAATGGATAGCATCCAGCGATCAGGAGTTCTTGAGTAACGACGGCTCCCGGTTCAGTCAGCCTGAAAGACTCTAACACGGAGAACGCTGAGTTCGCAGAGAAAAACAGAATCCACTATTGTTCTCTGCGGCCTCAGCGAACTCCGTGTTAAAGTCTTTGACTTATTGGCGACGCCTATCCGATCGCAAGTTCGTGCCCGGGGCCGAGCGCGCTCAGAGGACCGGGACGCTGTGGGTGTATCGAGTTGGCGTAGTACCCAAGCCGCATCCCCTGCTTCTTGAACGTCTCCTTCGAGTACAACGGGTTGTACTTGAGATACGTGACGGCGTGAGCCGGTGAACTGAGGTGTGTTTGCGTGTCGAAGAAGCGGTTGATGACCGACGATGGCCTATTCCATCGATACCGTGCCTGCCAGGTTGCTTCGGTCAGTTCCTCGGGTGACATCCGGGCCGGCCGAAACGCCGCGTGGTTGAATCGCCAGTCCGGATGCAGCCACCACTTGCCGTCGTACAGCAACCGTCTTTCGGCCGCGAGTTCATCGTACAAGGGTGTCGCTGGATATGGCATCAAAATGTTGAACGCGGCGAAACAGAAACGGTTAGTAATGGCAAAGTCGCACGTGTCCCGGATCGACGCGCTCGTGTCGTCGTCGTGACCTAACGTGAATGCCGCCCACGTCTGCAGATGATGCTGGCGTAGAATCTCGACGGACTTCGCGTATCGATCCCACCCGGCAGCGCCACCGACGCGACCGGGAATACGCATCGCCGGTCCCTTGTTCATCGCGCGAAGGTTCGTCGCACTCAGGGACTCGAAGCCAATGACATTTCCCAGGCAGCCGCTTTCCTCCAGCAGCGCCATCAACTCCTGGTCGGCGGTCATATCGATCGATGCCTGCGAGACCCATCGAATCTTCAGGGGAATCAGCTCGCGGAGAAATCCCTTGGCTGCCTCGTGATTCGAGAGGAAGTTGTCGTCCACGAAGAAGACGACACGCCGGGGCTGCGACTCGATCTCGCGCAATACTTCGTGCGTTTGCCGCACAAAGTGCCGCTTGCCGAAATACGAACTGATCGCGCAGAAGCTGCAGGCAAACCGGCACCCGCGCGTGAACTGCATGAGCGTGATCGGGAGGTACTTCTTTCCGATGAAGAGGTCGCGCCTGGGGAGTAGCCCACCCACCTGAGCTGGACCGGGTTGCCCCCGATAAACGCGACGCATGCGGCCCTGCTTCGCGTCTTCCACCAGGCGCCCCCAGAGAGACTCGGCGTCGCCAAGGTACACTGTATCGGCGTGCTGAAGACACTCGTCAGGCGCCAGGGTGGGGTGGACGCCTCCCATGACGACGGGGACGCCCCGGGCGCGATACTCCGCGGCAATCTCATACGAGCGCCGTGCGGTGTAGATCTCCACGCTGATGGCGACGAGGTCGGTCGCTTCGTCGAACGGAATCGACTCGATGCGGTCGTCGTAGAGCACGCACTCGACGTCGGGCGGCGTGAGTCCGGCGAGCACCGCCAGCGGAAGCGGCTCCATGCTGCCTTCGTCGACGTACGCGCCGTTCTCGAGTCGGCCGAGGTTCGGCATGATGAAGGTGATCTTCATGACGCCGCGTATGCGAAGGAAGAATCGTCGGGTCGCAGCGCGCCGGCGCCGAGCGTGCCGGCGGTCGCTGGAACTGCTCCAAGCGACAGCGGCAGTTCCAGGCCCTCGGGGCCTCCCAGTGCTGCTCCTTGTTTCTCGAAGATCGCGCGTCGGGAGATCGCGTTGGAGAGCAGGTACTGCACAGCATGACGTGGCGTGCGCAGTGCGCCCTGCGGATCCAGGAAGCGCCTCACGATGGAACCGGGAGTGTTGAAGGCGCGCCGGGCGCGCCAGCAGCCTTCGGTGAGTTCATCGGCAGTCATTCCACGTGGATGGAACGTTGCGTCGCCGTATCGGAAACGAGGGTCGAGCCACCACCGCTCATGAATGAGTCGTCCTTCCGCCGCGAGCCGGTCGTACAGCGGCGCCCGCGGCGTGGGCGTCAACGGGTTGAAGTTTGCCAGGTAGAACCGGTGCTTGATCGCAAATTCGACGGTGTCGTCGAACGACTGCACGGTATCGTGGTCATAGCCGTGCACGAACGTGCCGTAGATCATGATGCCGGAATCACGGATGACGCCGATCGACGTCTCGAAGTCCTGCCACTTCACGTTCCACCCTTTCCGCATCTGCCGCAGGTTTTCGGCGCGCAAAGACTCGAAGCCGAACAAGGCGCTCGAGCAGCCGCTCTTTGCCATCAAGCGGACGAGGTTCCGGTCGCGCGCGATGTCGATCGACGTCTGGCAGAACCAGTTGATGCCGAGCGTGCGCACGGCCTCGAAGAGTTCCTTTGCCTTCGGCACGTCGACGAACAGGTTGTCATCGACGAAGAAGACGAGCGTGCGCCCCGCTTGTTCGATTTCCTCACAGACCTCACGCACCGAGCGCTGTCGGAGGCTGTTTCCGTAGAAGGCGTGGATCGAACAGAAGTCGCAATTGAAGCGGCATCCGCGACCGTACTGCACGAGCGTGACCGGCGCGTACTTCTTTCCCTTGAACACGCTGCGATCGCCCGGCGGTTGACCGGCGAGCGGAGGGTAGTCGCGCTGCTGGTACCTTGCTCGCAGTCGTCCGCGCCTGGCGTCAGTGACAATCGCCGGCCAGACACCCTCGGCGTCGCCAAGGGCGATCGCGTCGGCGAATGCAGCGCACTCCTCAGGAAGGAATGTTGGATGGTATCCTCCCATCACCACCGGAATCCCGCGTCGGCGATACGCGGTCGCCAGCTGGAACGCGCGCCTCGCCGTGTAGGTTTCGACGGTCATCGCCACCAGGTCGGTGGGCTCGTCGAGGGGGATCGGTTCGACTCGCTCGTCGTAGGCAACGACCTCGATGTCGGGCGGGGTGAGGGCGCGCAGGATCGCGAAGGCCAGCGGCTGCATGGCATCGCTGGTGCGCCGGCCCTGCATGCTTGGCCGGACGAGCGTGATCTTCAAGGCAATGCCTCAGACATGGTCGAAGCGATTCTGGACCGACCCATGCGGGTCGGCAAGGGGAGCCGAGGGCAGCTTGATCCGGGTCTCAGACGGCGCCGCCCTCTGCCCTCCGTCCGGCGGGACCCCCAGATTCATGAGTCCAGTGGTGGAGCGAGAGATTGGCTGACGATATCCGCCCGCAGGTCCAGTCGTCGTTAGGTGAAGGGTACATCATCGAGCGCGAGCTCGGCGGTGGCGGGATGTCGCGGACATACGTGGCGATGGAGCGGTCGCTCTCGCGTCGCGTGGTCGTGAAAGTGCTCTCGCCGGAGCTGGCAGCCGGCGTTTCGGTCGACCGGTTCAAGCGCGAGATCCTCCTGGCAGCGCAGATGCAGCATCCGCACGTGGTGCCGGTGCTGTCTTCGGGCGACGCAAGTGGGTTGCCGTGGTTCACCATGCCATACGTGGAGGGCGAATCGCTCCGCGCGCGTCTCGCCCGCGGACCGTTGCCGACGGGCGAAGCCGTCAGCGTGCTGCGCGACGTGGCGCGCGCACTCGCCTTCGCGCATTCGCGGGGAGTCGTTCACCGCGACATCAAGCCGGACAACGTACTCCTGTCGCAGGGGAGCGCGACGGTCACCGATTTCGGGATCGCCAAGGCCATCAGCGCCGCGCGCACCGGCGGCGGCGAGACGCTCACGATGGCCGGGACCTCGATCGGGACACCGGCTTACATGGCGCCCGAGCAGGCGGCGGGCGACCCGGACATCGACCACCGGTCGGACATCTACGCGTTCGGCTGCATGGCGTACGAGGTGCTCACGGGCCGGCCGCCGTTCACCGGTCAGTCGCCGGCGAAGCTGCTGGGGGCGCACCTGGGCGAAAAGCCGCGCGACGTGCGCGAGCTCCGCCCCGACACGCCGGAGTCGCTCGCCGCACTCGTTATGCAGTCGTTAGAGAAGGATCCGGCCGCGCGTCCCCAGCAGGCGAGCGACCTCGTTCGCGTCCTGGACAACGTCACGTCGAGCGGGGCGGCCGCAGCAGCGCCCGGCATCCTCGCTGGGAGAATTCCCATCGGCAAGGCGTTCGGCCTGTGGGCGGTGGCGAGTGCGCTGGTCGCCCTCACGGCGTGGGCCGCCACCTCCGTCATCGGCCTGCCGGATTGGGTGCTGCCAGGATCGATCGGAGTCATGTTCGCGGGACTGCCGATCATCGGTTTTACGGCCTGGGTGCAACGCGTCGCGCACCGGACCTACACCGCGACGCCAACGTTCACGCCGGGGGGCACGGCGACCACGGCGCAGGGGACGCTGCACAACCTCGCGATCAAGGCCAGCCCGCATGTCTCGTGGAAACGGACGTGGATGGGAGGTGCCATCGCCGTTGGCGCGTTCGTGGTGCTGGTGGTGGGCTGGATGGTCATGCGCGCGTTAGGCATCGGCCCCTCCGCATCGCTGCTCGGTGCCGGCAAGCTGGGCGTCGGCGACCAGATCATTCTCGTGGACTTCGCCAGTCCGGCCAGTGATTCGGCGCTGGGGCTGACGGTGACGGAGGCGCTCCGGGCCGACCTCTCACAGTCTACGCTCTTTCGCGTCTTCCCTCGCCTCGCGACGATCGACGCCATGCGGTTGATGCAGCGCCCACCCAATACCCGTGTCGACTTCGACCTCGCCCGCACGATCGCGAGCCGCGAGGGGATCAAGGCCGTACTCGACGGCGACATCGTGTCGCTGGGGGGCCGCTACATCCTTACGACTCGGCTGATGTCGGCCGACGGCGAGCAGCTGGCCACGTTCAACGAGGAAGCCGCCAGCGACAATGACCTCATTCCCGCCATCGGCCGACTTGGAAAGCAGGTGCGGACGAAAGCGGGCGAGTCGCTGAAGCAGATCCGGGAGGCGGGTTCGCTCGATCGCGTGACGACGAATTCTCTCGACGCGCTCCGGAAGTATGCCCAGGCCACGCTGGTCTTTGACCAGACGTTCGACTACACACAAGCGATCCCGCTGCTCCGCGAGGCCGTGACCATCGACTCGACGTTTGCGATGGCCTGGCGACGCATGGCCAGTTTCTACAACAATATCCAGCGCTTCGAGGACGCCCGGGCGGCTTCCATCCAGGCGTTCAAGTACGCGGATCGACTCAGTGAGGTGGAGCGCCAGCTCACGGTCGCGGGCTATTACACGTATGGACTCGAGGTAGACGAAGAGCGGGCCTTCGCGGCGTACGAAGCAGTGCTTGCGCGCGACTCTCTCAATGCCGTCGCGCTCAACAACAGCTCAAACACGCTGGCCAAACGCGGCGAGACTGAAAAGGCGTTGCGCTACTTCATTCGCGCCGCCGCACAGCCGGGTGGTAGCGCAATCCAGTTCTCGAATGCCGTGCCCACTGCAATTCGGCTGGGTCGTTGGGACACCGCCGACAGTCTCATCGGCGAGTTCTCGCGGCGCTTTCCGAATAACCCTGTCGCCTTGCGACAGCCGGCCCAGGTGGCTGCCGCCCGTGCGGATTTCGATCAAGCCGAGAAACTGGCGAAAGAAGTGGAACCGCGAATCACTGGCTCACGGAGCGGTATGATTCAGCAACGTGGTTTCACTTCGAACCTGGCGCTGGTTCGCGGGAGAGTGCGTGAAGGGCTGCGCCTGCGAGCAGATATGCGCGAGCGCCAGGGGGAAGCTGGGACGCCGGCTCTGGCTCGGTTGAATGCGGGACTTGATTCGGTCATGGCGGCGGCGACCGTTCAAGAGGATCTCTCCGGTGCGCGCGCCATACTCGACCGAGTACTCCGCCGCGCGCCGATCGATTCCGTGCCGTACCTCGACCGCGATTACGGGAACTACCTGATGGTCGCGATGCTTGCGCAGGACACGGCTCGTGCGCGTCAATTCCACGGCGAGAGCCGGAAGTCCTGGGAGAATTTTGGAAAGCTGCTCGACCGCCCAACCTGGGAAGCGCTCGACGATGCAGCACTTGCCATGTCGCTTGGCCGGTACCAGGAGGCGCTTGAAAGTGTCGACCGCGCGTCTCGCCTCCCAATCGATCGCAAGGATCACGCTCTTGTACGTCGCTTCCTCGTACTGGATCGCCTGCAACAGGTGGACTCAGCGATTGTCGCGGGTGAACGCTACCTGGCCAATACGGAGCCGTTCCGCCTGCAGCAAGACGCATTCTTCCGCGGCGGCATCGTGCAGCGTCTTGGCGAGATGTACGAGGCCAAAGGTGACGTCGACAAAGCGCTGACACACTATCAGGCGTTTGTCGAGCTCTGGAAGAACGCGGATGCGGAGTTGCAGCCTCGCGTGCGTGACGTGAGATCGCGCGTCGAGCGCCTTCAGCGGCGGCGGGGCTAGAACGTGACCGACCTGCGCGAAACGCTCCAGACCACTCTCGGAAGCGCCTACACGCTCGAGCGCGAGCTCGGCGGCGGCGGCATGTCCCGGGTCTTCGTCGCCGATGAGACATCGTTGGGGCGGAAAGTCGTGGTGAAGGTCCTTCCACCGGACCTCGCGGCGGGCGTGAGCGTCGACCGGTTCAAGCGCGAGATCCAGGTGGCGGCGCGGCTCCAGCATCCGCACATCGTGCCGGTGCTGTCGGCCGGTGAGACGGAGGGCCTGCCGTTCTACACCATGCCCTTCGTCGAGGGAGCGAGCCTCCGGGCACGACTGTCGCAGGGCGCGCTTCCCGTCTCCGAGACCATTGGCGTGCTGAAAGAGGTGGCGCGGGCGCTGGCCTACGCACACGAGCACGGCGTGGTACACCGGGACATCAAGCCCGACAACGTTCTGCTCTCGGGCGGCAGCGCGGTGGTGACCGACTTCGGAATCGCCAAGGCCCTCAGTGCCTCGCGCATGGAAGGAACCGGGTCGGCGACGCTGACCGCGCTGGGGACTTCGTTAGGCACGCCGGCCTACATGGCGCCCGAGCAGGCCGCCGGCGACCCGAGCACCAACCATCGCGCCGACATCTATGCCTTCGGCTGCATGGCGTACGAGATGCTGTGCGGAGAGCAGCCGTTCCACGGGCGGACGCCGCACAAGCTGATGGCGGCGCACATGGGCGAACGGCCGCAACCGATCGACGCGCGACGCCCCGACACGCCGCCAGTGCTGGCCCAACTGGTCATGCAGTGCCTGGAAAAGGAACCCGATCACCGCCCGCAGCTTGCCTCGGATGTGGCGCGAGTGCTGGAGTCGATCACGAGTAGCGGGACGACGGCCGCACTGCCGGGTGTGCTGCTTGCCGGACGCGGGATGTTGCAGAAGGCACTGCTCGTGTGGGCGGCGGCGTTCGTCGTCGTGGTGGTGCTCGCCCGAGCGGCGATCGTCGGGATCGGACTCCCGGACTGGGTGTTGCCGGGAGCCATCGCCGTGATGTCAGTCGGGCTCCCCGTCATCCTCTTCACCGCGTACGTCCATCGCATCACGCGGCGCGCCCTGACTACAACCCCGACGCTGACGCCAAGAGGCAGCCGAGCACCGCAGGGCACCATGGCGACCATGGCTTTCAAGGCTGCGCCGCTGGTGAGCTGGCGGCGAACGACGCTCGGCGGCGTGTGGGCCCTGGCTGGGTTCATCGCGCTCATCGCTGCGTGGATGGTGATGCGCGCCCTGGGGATTGGTCCCGCGGGCTCGCTGATGGCCGCCGGCAAGCTCGGAGAGCGCGATCAGGTGATCCTGGCCGATTTTCGCGGGGAGGTGGATTCCACGCTGCGGTTCACGGTGACCGAGGCGTTCCGCGCCGACCTGTCGCAGTCGAAGAACCTCAACGTCATGCCGGCCAACGCGGTGCGGGAAACGCTGCGCCGGATGGAGCGTCCGGCGTCGGCGCCCGTCGATTATGCCGTCGCGCGTGAGATCGCGACGCGCGAGGGCATCAAGGCCGTGATCGAGGGCGAAATCCTCTCGGCAGGCAGCCAGTTCCTGTTGTCGGCGCGCCTGGTGGCGGCGCGGAACGGCGAGCAGCTCGCCACGTTTAGCGAGAGCGCCGACGGCCTGGACGACATCATCCCCGCCATCAGCCGGCTCACGAAGAAGATCCGCGCGAAAACTGGGGAGTCGCTGCGAACGATTCAGAACGCTCGCACGCTCGATCGGGTCACGACCCCCTCGCTCCAGGCACTGGAGAAATACATGACGGCAGTCAGGGCCTTCGAGACCGGGGAGGGCGGTTTCGGCAAGGGACTCGAGCTGCTCGAAGAAGCGCTGGCCATCGACTCTGGATTCGCGATGGCATACCGGAAGTTGGCGGTGGAGCTGGGGAACCGCGGGCTCGATCCGGACCGGCAGCGTTCCGCAATCCAGAAGGCATACGACAACCGCGATCGGCTCAGCGAGTCCGAGCGTCAGCTCACGGTGGCGGCCTACTACTCCTACGGCCCGACCCGGGACGGACAGCGCGTCCTTGCCGCGTATGAGGACCTTCTCGCGCGCGACCCGGACAATACCACAGCCCTTAACAACGCCTCGGTCTGGCTCCAGGAAATCAGGCAATACGCCCGGGCCGACTCGCTGGCAACGCGCGCGGCGGAACTGGAACCCACGGCGAGCGTTTTTTTCGTCAACCAGTTCGCGTCGCGGCTCGAGCAGGGGAAAGTTGCGGAGGCGGAAGCCTCGTATCGTGACGCCGCGCGGAACCTCCCCCGCAGCCCCGTGGTGCCGATGTTCCTGGAAGCCATTCTTGCGTTGGCACACGGCCAGGTCGATAAGGCCATTCGCATCACCGACAGCGTACGGGTGGCGCGGCCTAACGAAGCGGACGTGCAGCGAGACGCGCTGTTCCAGCTCGCCTCACTGGCTGCCTCGCAAGGGCGTCTGGCGGAGGCTGTTCGGTACCGGCGCGGTGCGCGCGACGCGGCAGTCCAGCTTGGTACTCGTCAGGCACCGCTCAACAGCCTCCTGGACGAAGCACGGATCGACGTCTGGTTCCGTACCGACACCGCCAGGGCGCTTCAAACGATCGAACGGGCGCTCCGCGACTATCCGCTCGATTCCTTTCGCCCCGATGTCCGCCCGTATCGCACCCTGGCCTACCTGTATTCGCTTACCGGCCGCCCCGACCGCGCCCGGGTCATGGCCGCGGGATACGACAGCACTCTCGGTGACCGCGAGGTGTTGGAGTTTGCGTCCCACCAGCATGATATCCGGGCCAGTGTTGCCGTGGCGGAGGGGCGCTACGCCGATGCGGTCGGGGAAGTTCGCGCCGCGGATTGGGGCTTCTGCTCGATCTGCTTCGTGCCGGGAGTTGCGCGTGCCTACGACCTGGCCGGCAATGCCGACAGTGCGGTAGCCGTGCTGGCGCGATACGTGGACCATCCGGCACGCGACCCAGCGACCGATGGGTACTTCCTGGCCGGTGCGCACAAGCGGCTGGGAGAGCTGTACGACGCGCGTGGCGATCGCGCCAGGGCGATCTCGCACTACTCGCGCTTCGTCGAGCTCTGGAAGAACGCGGACGCCGAGCTGCAGCCGTTGGTGCGTACGGCTCGTGAGCGGCTGGCGACGCTCCAACGCGCCGAGCGGTAGGCAGGCCTGACTCAGTCCTTCCACGATTCCGCTGCCAGCGGGAGTTCGTTGAGCTCGGCCCGTGCTTCGCGCCAGGTCGGATAGTGCTCATTCATGAGCCAGTTACTTGGCACGATAGATGCCTATTGGCTCGATTTCAGACTTTCCGCACCAAAATATCTGAAGCTGACGAACATGCCCGGCGGGCTGCTCATCAAACTTCGGTGCCGTCACGCTGCCAGAGGGGTTGCATCGCATCGTCAACGGCCTTCCCCCTTCCGCGGCTCCGCGTGAACCAATCAGCACTGGATACCAGCGGATGGCGGCGTCGCTCACCTCCCAAAGCGTCACAATGATCCCACTCGATCGGGAGAAGACCTCGAAATGAATCGGCTGAATGAGTCATGCGTTCGTTATGTGGTTGCGGGAACGGCGGGGCAATGCCCGTCGTCAGGCTGAGCGTCGCGCGCGAAGCAGCAACACGAGTGGCAGCGCGGCGACCGCGATCGCCAGAATGCCGAGTCCGGCCGCGCCCCGCGCGGCAAACCACCACCCGCCAGCGGTGGCGACGACCGCGGCCGAAAGTTGCCCGGTCAGGTCAGCGCGGCCGAGCGTTCTTGCGCGACTATCAACGGGAGCTGCATCGGTCAGCAGCACCGTCGAGCCGATGAACCCGAAGCTCCACCCCAGGCCCACCAGGAGAAGTCCGACCCCGAACGCGATGATGCCCGGGACGAACGCGACCACGGCGCCGCCCGCCGCCAGGAGCGCGAGCCCGGTGAGGATCGTCTGCACGCGTCCCACGCGATCGGCCACGCGCCCGACGACGCGTGAAAGCCCGAACATGCCGATGAAGTGCATCAGCATGACACTCCCCAGAACCGGCACGCCATGTCCGGCGTGCGCCACCGCCGCGCCGCCGATCCCCATCACGGCCGCCATCGATGTCTGGCTCGCGGCGAGGGACACGGTGCCCGTCGTGACCAGTCTGGTCGATTGCGCCGGATCCATCATTGTCACGGATGCCGCTGGCGAGGTTGCGATTGCGGGCGAGTTCTGTGTCGCGAGGAGACGCGGTTCCGTCGCACGACTGGCGAGCCACGCCGCCACCAGCAGGAGTGGCGGGGCGAGGAACCAGATCAGCCCCAGTGGCTCGCGCCCCAGCACCCGACCGAGGGGACCTGACAGGATCAGCAGGACGGGACCGGCGACCGCGCCGAAGATCGCCGCGATCTGCACCCAGGCGACGCCGCGGCCGCGCTCGTGCGGTGGAAACAGCTCGGCCACGGCGAGTCGGCTCAGGTTCGATGTCCCGAATGACACGGCAAGCATCAGGGTGCCGATGACGAACGTGACGAGCGATTGAGCCTGGACCCCAACGCCGGCGACGAGGTAGCCGGCGGCGGCCAGGAGGTACGACACCACCAGGGGCGGCTTCCGCCCGAACCGGTCCATGGTGCGCCCGCCTAACGCTGCTCCGGCCGCCGCGCCGACATTGAAGATCGCCACATAGAGCCCGGCGAACGACAGTTTGCCGGACAGCGAGACGACGGCCGCCGAGCCAGGACCCGCTCCCATGGAGGTGGTCGCCCAGGCGAGCGCGTACGCGGCGCCGAGGCGGAGGAGCGTGTGGCGGGTTTGGGCGTCCATGGTTGGAAGCGGAAAGCGCAGAGCGCAGAGCGCAAAGGGCTGTGAGTTACAGTCTTTCCCTTTGCGCTTTGCGCTCTGCGCTCTGCGCTTTGCGCTACATGGTAACGGGCTTCTTCGGCGGTGACACGAGCGGCGGCAAGCCCAGTGCCTGAAGTAGCGGATTGATCCTCGACGCTGTCGCGTCGATCTGCCGTTCGACCATGTCGATTACCGTCTGCGCGTCCCGACGGACGTCGCCCATGTATTCGCGCTGCGCCTCGATGATCGGCGTGAGTCCGGCATCGATCGCGCCCATGAGATTCAGCGCCCGTTCGACCGGACGTGGACCCTCCGAGTAGTACGGCACTTTGTCCGACTTCGGCCGCGTGAGCTGGAGCCGCACGCTGTCCAGTTTCACCAGCTCTTCATTGGATGCTTTCGCGAGGTCGCGCGCCGCGTCGCCACGCAGCTCCTTCGCCGTCGAGGACCGCTCGTCGACCTGACTCTTGAACGCGCCGAGGTTCCGCTCCACCTCGATCATTGTCGAGATGACGTTGAACAACCGCGTCGCCTGATCGAATTGCGACTGCAGTTCGGCCGTGCTGACCTGCGCGGTGGGATCGATGCGAACGGTCAGGGGCTGTTCCTGCGACTGGCCGCTGACCGTCAGGCGAACGGCATACGCTCCGGGCAGCACCTGCGGTCCGGTCGGTCGATTGCGCCAGTCTCCCGCTTCAGCCGAGTCGGGATTCATGTCGGTGAGGAACTTGGGTGGATCCATGCGGAGATCCCATGTCACGCGATTGAATCCCTGCGTGGCGGAGGGTCGCTTCAACGTCCGGATCACGGTTCCTCCCTTCAGGATCTCGACCTTCACCAGCGAATCGGCGGCCGGCTTGGCGCCAAGCCAATAGGTGACGAGAGCGCCGTACGGTGTGTTGGCGCCGCGGAACTGCTTGTGTCCCCAATCCCAGGATTGGTCGCCGGTGTTGAATCGCGTCGCGACGCGCATGGGAAAGAGGTGAGTAGCGCGCGACGCGATCGCCGGTGTCATCTGCTGGATCGGAGCTGCATCGTCGAGAACCCAGACGGCCCGGCCGTGCGTCGCGACGATGAGATCGTTTTCGCGAGGGTGAACGATGACTTCATGGACCGCGACCGATGGGAAGTTCTTCAGGTGCAGTCGCGTCCACTGCGTTCCGCCCGACCATGAGACGTAGAGGCCGAGTTCCGTGCCTACGTAGATGACGTTGGGGTTCTTCGGATCCTCGCGCACGACTTGCACCCAGTTCGCCCCGGGCAGGTTGCCGGTGATGTTCGTCCAGGTGCGGCCGAAGTCGGTCGTCTTGTAGACGTACGGCCGGAAATCATCGCTCATGCGTCGTTCGAATGTCGCGTACGCGGTGCCAGCGGCCACGCGCGACGCCTCAACGCCGGAAACCACCGCATCGGCGCCAACGCCGGCGACGTTAGGCGCCACGTTGCTCCATGTCCGCCCCGCGTCCTGGGAAACCTGCAGATTCCCGTCGTCCGTGCCCGCCCACAACACCCCCGCCTGCACAGGCGACTCGGCGAACGAATACACGGTGCCGTAATACTCGGCGACGGTATTCTCCTTGAGGATCGGTCCGCCCGCGTCGCCCAGGCGCGTCTTGTCGTTTTTCGACAGGTCCCCGGAAATTGCCGTCCAGGTCTTTCCCCAATCAGACGACCGATACACAACGTTGCCGGCGAAGTAGACCACCTTGCGATCGTGCGGCGATTGGACAATGGGCGCGTTCCAGTTGAACCGGACTTTGTTGGAATCCGCCGGATAGCCGTCCATGCGTTTCACCTGCGGCGACGCCTCGCGCTGCTCGTAGGTGCGCATGTTCGTCGCCTGAATGCCGCCGGCCTGATAGTCGCTCAGGAACTGCTCGGGATCGTCGGGATGCGAGACCGCGTAGTAGCCGTCGCCGTTCTGG
>CAZSNV010000090.1:0-16375 GCA_964608035.1 uncultured Gemmatimonadaceae bacterium
CTCGTGACTCGTGACTCGTGACTCGTGACTCGTGACTCGTGACTCGTGACTCGGCGAACCTACGACTCGCGTTTGTGCTGTTTCAGCGTGGCGAGAAGATCCGCGGCAGCGGATGCCTCACGAGTTCCCGGGAATCGCTCCACGAGCCTGGTGAGTTCGACCAGCGCCCCTACCGGATTGCCTAACGGGCCAAGATAGAGATCGATCAGGCGCTGGGTAGCGTAGAGTTCCCTGGAGCGGTTGTCGCCGGCCAATTGACGGCCTTCCATCAAGTACGGGACGGCCCTGGCCGGGCTCTCGCTCCGAAAAAGGACCTCGGCGACCCGGAATCGCAGCTCGGGATCGGTCGGATGAAGCCGCATCGCGGCGCCGTAGCGCACCATGGCTCCGTCAATGTCGCCGCGGGCCACCATCGCCTGTTCCTGCGAATACGTCTGCTCATAGGGCGTAGAGTCTCCACTCGGCCACACCATTCGGAGGAATGCATTCGCGGTGCCGTCCACAATCGCGGTCGTCATCCGTTTCAGCGACGTTGCCGTCACAAGGACCGCAGCGACGACGAACAGGACGAGCCACGGCCCGCGCAGTGAGAGGACCCAGCCTAACGGAGCACTGAGCAGAAGACCGAGCAGGATACCATAGGCATCCTTGCCCAGCTTTTCGAAAAGCTCCTGACCGCGATCGTCGGGCTGACTAATGGGCACTCGTGCCTGGTGGCTCGGGACGTCAACTGATTCCAGACAGTCCGAGCCACCGAGCGGTCACTTCACCGGCTTACCGGATGCCCACGAAGAATCCGAGTCGATAGGTCAGCAGATTCGCGTCGCTCTGGATCGGATGGAGAATGATCGTGCCATCTGGCCGATCCTCGATCCCACCCTCGCGCAGGTATCTCACCTGGCCGTTGCCGTGATAGATCGCGCCCAGGTCGATCGCCCAGTCGGTGCTGCGTGTCTGGAATGGAATCAACAGGCCCCAACCAAAGCCGTAGCGGAACGCCGCATCGGAGTAGTTGGTCGTGCTGGCGAATGGCTCGCTGTCGTCGTTCGACCCTTCGACAGACGACTCGGTGAAGAAGTAGGAGAAGCCGATACCCGCGTTCGCGTAGGGCCGGATGAATCCCGTGGGAAGTGTGAGCTGCGGGCCAAGGCCCATCCAGATGATGTTGTTGGACGTGGTGAGGTCGACGAGGACTCGGCCGCCAATCGTGCCGGATAGCGGGACGCGAAACGTCTCACGGCCGTAGATCAGCAGGCCGCCGTCCAACTTGAAGCTCAGGACGCCCTGCCGGTCGGCGTTCCAGCGGAAAAACGCGTCGAACCCGAAGCCCTGATCGACGTAGCTGAGGAAGTCGCCTACAGGGCGCCCGTAGGCGAAGCTCGCACCCACAGCGCCTCTCGACGGTCGATCGTAGGATCTTTCATCGTAACGGGGCCGTCGCTGGGCCGAGGCGATGGACGGCAGGAGGACTAAGGCGAGGGCGACGAGCGCGCGGCGAGAGTGCGGGCGGGGAAACATGGTCGGCTCAGTTGAGGTCGCAATCCGATGGCGGGAAGTACGCCGAACGGGTTCCGATGTTTCAACCACGATCGTCGGTCGCTGCGGTTGGCGCCCGCAGGAGGCATAAGGTTTGATGGAAAATGGACTTGAGCGCCGCGCCTATCGAGATTTGAGCACGCAATCTCCCGTCCCCCGTCACCCGTCCCCCGTCTTGCCTGTATCCCTCGCCGACATCCGCGCCGCCCGTATCCGGCTGGCGCCCCTGCTCTCCCCGACGCCGCTCAGGAACTACCGCGAGCTCGATGACGCCGTTGGGCATTCGATCCGCGTCTCGGTAAAGCACGAGAACTTCAATCCCACCGGGTCGTTCAAGGTGCGGAACGGACTGTCGTTCATGACCGCGCTGCCTGACGAGGCGCGGGCGCGTGGCGTTGTTGCGGCGACGCGGGGAAATCATGGGCTCGGAATTGCCTACGCCGGCCGCGCCTTCGGCGTGCGCACCACCGTGTGCGTCCCGATCGGGAACAATCCTGACAAGAACGCCGGAATGCAGGCTCTTGGCGCTCGTCTCATCGAAGAGGGACGGGACTACGATGAGTCGGTGCAGGTAGCGGATCGCATCGTCCGCGACGAAGGGGCAACCCTGGCGCATTCGACCAATCATCCCCAGGTGATCGCGGGCGCCGGGACGTTGTCGCTGGAGATTCTCGAGCAGGAGCCGCAGATCGACGCGCTGGTGATTGCGATCGGTGGCGGTTCGCAGGCGGTTGGCGCGCTGACGGTGTTTGCGGGTTTGAAGCCTGACGCGCGCGTATACGGCGTTCAGGCGGTGGGTGCATCGGCGGCGCATGCTGGCTGGCTGGCGCGCAAGCCAATGCAGCTCGACAGGGCCGACACGTTCGCCGACGGCCTGGCGACGCGATCGACGTATGAGATGACATTCCCTACGCTGCTCGACGGCCTCGCCGATTTCATCACGGTGACGGACGCCGAAATCGCGGACGCGATGCGGATGCTACTGCGCACGACGCATTCGATGGTGGAGCCGGCAGGCGCGGCTGGGCTGGCGGGGTTGCGCAAGCTCGCGCCGAAACTGGAAGGAAAGCGCGTCGGGATCGTACTCAGCGGCGCCAATGTTGACTCGACGACACTCCAAAGGGTTTTGTCAGGGGAGCTGTAGTTCATGGCGCAGGGACGCTGTCCTCCGACATCCGACTTCCGCCATCCGCCATCCTGTTAGATGTCTGTTCGATTGGACAAATGGCTCTGGTCCGCCCGCTTCTTCAAGACGCGGACGCTCGCGGCCGAGGCGATCGATACGGGTCGCGTGGAAGTGAATGGCGAGCGGGCGAAGCGTTCGCGCGCGATCACGGTTGGCGACAAGCTCCGGATCCGGAAGCCGCCGTTCGAGCAGGTGATCGACGTGTTAGGCGAGTCCGAGCAGCGGGGACCGGCGAGCGTGGCCGCGACGCTGTATTCGGAAACAGAGGAGAGCAAGAAAGCCCGAGAGGTGCTCGCCGCGCAGTTCAAGGCGATTGGGCCGCCGGTTTTTCGCGATCGCGGGAAGCCGGGCAAGAAGGAACGGCGTGACATCGACAAATGGCGGAAACGCTAGATTGTCAGCCCTGCGAATCACGCTGGCGGCCAAGCGTCCGCGATTCGCTCCAGCGTCACACGGTCCATGCGGTGCCCACCGTCGAACGTCAGCACCTTTGGCGTCATCCCCGCCGCAACCAGCCGTGCATCATGATTCCCCTCGGCGATCCACGACGAGTACTCGTCCGTCGTCCCCGCCACGAGCGTGATTCCCCCTGAAAGCTTCGCATACACCGACGGATCCACGTCAGGCGGCAACTGCCCCGCCCAGGCGATCAACCGGTCGACGCGCGACTTCCCCATCGCAATCCAACGGCAGGCCGTCGCCACGCCCTGAGAAAAGCCGAGCGCCGTCACGCGCGCCGCACCCGGAGCTATGTCACGGTAGACCGCGTCAAGAAAGTCGACGTAGTCGGCGATCTCGTTCTCGCGATCCATGCGCGTCATCCACGTCGCACCCACCTTGGCATCCGCCGTCCTGCCTGACGTGCCTGGCGCCACGTAGTACCGGTTGAGCGCTTCGGGCGCGACAATCAACCGACCCGGTGTCGCAATCGACTGGAAGTACTTGATGAAGACAGAGGCGAGTTGTCCGAGTCCGTGCAGGACAATCCATGCCTCGCCAAGCGGCTGCTCACCGCCGCCGATGGTGTAGTACCGCGCGCGGCGTGTGGTAACGAGCCGATGTTCGTGCACGATCAGCGAGCAGCGATCAGCGATCAGCGATCAGACGGAGACGCGAAGGGGCCGGCGGGGGCGGCCGGCGTCCGCCGATCGTTCCTCGTTCGCGCAACACAAGGGAGTCGAGCCGCACGACCTGCACGCTGTCGAGCAGACCGCGGGCCTGCAGGTTCGCGGCGTCGTTGTTGACCTTGATCGAGTCGGTGACCGGCTGCGACAGTTGCTCGAACCGCTGCAGCTTCTTCCGGTCTTCGTCCGATAGTCCCCGTTCGCGAGGCTCGAGGCTGATCGCCATAACGTCCCGCAACGAATCGAGCTGCTTCATGTAGGACCCGTTCGCGGACCGAAGCCGGCGCCGGATTGTCATCAGCCCGCCGCGCTGCTCGTCGGTCAGGTCCAGAACCTGCGCGTGTTCGAGGACGAAGCTGATCGGTTCTCCGTCGCTCATCGCGAGACCAGCAGCACCTCCGCGCCGAACAACGGTGGCTGGCATCACCTGCGCCGGAAGAATGCCCGGAAGGGCAGGAAGGCTTAGTGCGAGGAGAAGGGCGAGGCGAGGCATTGAGGCGGCGAAGTACACCCTAGCACTAGCGGAGTTGCGGGGAGTACTGCCAGCAGGGTTGTGAGGCACCAGGGCTCTTTGCTGGAACTGGGGCGTGGTGCTGAAGTCTCAACACCGGCCCGGGATCAGTGCTTCACCGCGGCGGGGGCGGGGGCGGGGGCGTGCGATGCCGCTGCTCCCGCGGTCGGGGCGGTGACGTCGTTGGGAGAATGGAAGGTGCGCTTGTTGATCGCGAACGCGGTAGCAAACCCCGCCGCTGCGAGCAGCGTGATGAACGCGGCGATCCCCCAGCCCTGATTGAAGTTGCCCTCGATGCGGCGGCCGGCCATCTGACTGTCTCGTGTTCGGGTTTTGGGTGTTATCCAAAATCTACGAAGTTGCCTTGGGAGCGCAAAGCGCAGAGCGCAAAGCGCAAAGCGTCTGCTTGGAGAGAGGTACAGCGTCGAACCCGCTACCCCTCTGCGCTTTGCGCTTTGCGCTTCGCGCTCCTCGCAGCACGCTCAATCGCGTCGCAAACCTCCCCCACCGTCGTCCTCCCCCGGTCCCGGGCGTACCAGGCACGCTTGCGACGGCTCTGATCTTCCTTGCGAAGCAGGAGCCCCTCGTTGCGGTACCATCGCTGCAGAAGAGAGGGTCGAGGACCCCACCAGGTCTGCCGATTGAACTCATTATCCAGGACCATGACCACGGGAATCGAGCGCGTGCCCGACGTCAGGTGCGCATCCATGAGGTCGGGATTCTCGTCACGGCCGAGTACGCGGAAGTCGATTCCGGCCTGCTCCGCGAGGCGCGCGATCATCGATAGGGTGCTCACGCAGTCGCCGCACCAATCTTCGCTGAGTGCCAGGAGACGCCATTCGCCTGGCACGGATCTCAACCGATCCACCGACTCACCAGAAACCGCCGCGGTCCGCGACATTCCCTGCCACAGCTCGGCGAGCTTCACGACGGAAGCGAGATACGCTGGGAATCGCGGCGCAGTCTCGTAGCGCGCGGCGTCCACGACAAGCGTCACCGTGATGGGGTTACCCCGACCGGCCTCGTGGGGGGACGCGTGAATGCAAGGGTGAACGTGATGGTGTGATTCCGTTCAACGTCGGTGCCATTGGCCTTGAAGATGACGTGCTCGAGGAAGCCGACTTCGGTCCGCCAGTTGCGCGTCACACGGTAACCCACGGAAAACGTGGCCCGGTTCTGGTCGAAGATGTTGTACTGCACATGGCGACCGATACCGATGAAGATCTCGTTTGACGCCGACAGGTACGCTTCTCCGGGCTCGATGTCGTCACCACTCAGCGGCAGCGTCCCTTTCAGTTGATAGCGGAATCTCCCCGATCGCTCCCAGTAATCGATGCGATCGACGACCGGATCATTCCGGCGACTGCGGAACCGCTGTTCGAGACGGTACCGGTGCGAGAGATCCAATCGCCCGATCGCGTGCCCGAACTGCAACTGTTCCCAGAAGCGCCGCTCCGTGATCGGATATGCTACCGGGAGCTCACCATACGGATACGTTCGGGACCAGTTCGCACCGACAGCGACGCGAACGTGGTCGGTCAGCTCGTACGCCAGAGCGCCACGCACGAAATTGGCCATCGCCTCATCGACCGTGCCCGATCGCCGCGCCGAAGCGTCGAACAGCACTGCCCAGCGCTCGCTGAACGCGACGTCGGCGTTGAAGACAAACCACGCGTTCGTGTTGGTGAACGTTTCTCGTTGCGCGCGCGCAGCCCGGGGAACCAGCGCAGTGGCCAATGAGAGCGCGAGCGTACCGTAGCGTCGGAGCACTGGCGAGGAGTGAAAGTTTCGAGTGGAGAATGCAAAATGCAAAATGCAAAATGTAGAATGAAGATCTGGAACCGCCTGTTGTTCGGCGGAACGCGGGTGCAATCTAGGGCCTGAACGGAGGCAATCCATGATCCTCAAACCGGTTCGGCCAGGAAGCGCGCCATCGCTTGGTGACCGTGATGCACGTCGTCCTCCCGAACTGCAGGACAAGGACGCGCTCAAGAAGATGCTGGCCGACGAAGTGAAGCAACTCGGCAAGCTTCAGGATCGACTGTTTGCGGAAAAGCGTCACGCGGTGCTGGTCGTTCTGCAGGGTCGCGACGCGTCGGGAAAGGATGGAGTGATCAAGCATGTGTTCGACGGGTGCAACCCGCAGGGGTGCCGGGTCACTTCATTTGGCGTGCCGACCGGGCTGGAGCTGTCGCACGATTTCCTCTGGCGCGTGCACGCGGCTGTGCCGCCGCGCGGGTACATCGGGATCTTCAACCGGTCGCATTACGAGGACGTGATCGCTGTGCGAGTCAAGCGACTCGCGCCGACCAAAACCTGGGCGAAGCGCTTCGAACAGATCAACGACTTCGAGCGCATGCTGGCCGCGAACGACGTCACCATACTCAAGTTCTTCCTCCACATCTCGCGCGAGGAGCAACGCGCGCGACTGACCGACCGGTTGGATGATCCCGAGGAGAACTGGAAGTTCCGCGCGGGCGACCTCGCGGACCGACGCCGATGGGGCGCATTCACGACCGCGTACCGCGATGCGTTGGGCAAATGCAGTACGAGATGGGCGCCGTGGTATGTAGTGCCCGCTGACTCGAAAACCATCCGCAACTATCTGATAACGCGGACATTAAACGCGAAGCTGCGGAGTCTGAGGCCGCGGTATCCGCGGGCGCGACCGGAAGTTCTGGCGCTAAGGCGATCAATCGTCTGACTGAACGGCGGATGTAGGATGTGAGAAGTGGGATAAACTGCTTTCCGATCGAATCCGATTGATCGATTGGCAGTGTATCCCACATCTCACATCCTACTTCCGCCCTCTACAGCCGTAGTAAACCCTTTAGGGAGACGGCTGGACTAACCCCCTGAACACATCTCCCTTGCCCTCAGCCCTATGAACCGACTCTTCCTCACCGCCAGCCTCGTCGCTGTGGCCTCGCCGGCGCTGGCCCAGAACATCCCCACCCGCACGCTCTCAAAGCCGGACGCCGAGTACTCCGAGCCGTTTACGCAGATCGCCGGCGTCCGCGAGCTGAAAGATGGGCGGCTGGTCGTGATCGACCCACGCGACAAGACCGTTCAGGTGGTTGACCTGAAGGCGGGTACCGCGACGAAGCTGGGTCGCGAAGGATCCGGGCCGGGCGAGTATGGGATTCCTATGCGGCTCATGCCGCTCCCGAGTGACACGACCGCGATCGTGGACATGCTCAACAACCGGCTGCTTCTCATCAATCCTGATGCGAAGGTCGGCGGGTTCGTCGACCTGAACGTTCCTCCTCCTGCAGGTGGGCGCGGCGGCGGGATGGTGATGATGGGCGGTCAGATTCCGTCAGCCGCGGACGCAAAGGGCCGCATGTACATCCAGGGTTCGCCGTTCAGGATGACCGAGAACGGGCCGCAATCATCGGATTCCGTTCCGATGGTCCGCTGGGATCGCGCGTCAGGCAAACGTGACACGCTTGCGTGGCTGCGCCTGCCGGCCGGCGCCAACCAGGTGAGCAGCCGCGGCGGGCGCGGCAACCAGCAAGTCATGGTGCGCATGGGAGGCGGCCCGCCGTTCACTGGTGCCGATCAGATGCTGGTCGCACCGGATGGTCGAATCGCAATCGTGCACCACGATCCGTACAGCGTGGAGTTCGTGAGCGAGACCGGACAGCGCACCCGTGGTCAACCGATTCGCTATGATCGCCTGAGAATCACCGAAGGGCACAAGCAGGAATGGCGCGACCGGCAGAAGACGGCGACGGGCATGCAGATGACCGTGGACAACAACGGCCGCCGTTCAGCGACGGTCGGACCGGCCGGTCAGACGCAGGACCCCGAGACGTGGGGCGGCGAGTACATGCCACCGTTCCTCACTGGAGCCCTCAATGTCTCGAACGACGGATATCTCTGGGTGCTGCGTACCGGTCCGGCCGGACAGCCGCTGACATTCGACGTGATCGATCGCGCCGGGAACCTGGCGCAGCGGGTCGTGCTGCCAAAGCGGTCGCGCTTGTTAGGCTTCGGGAATGGCGCGGTGTACATCGCGCGACTCGATGAGGATGACCTGCAGTATCTGCAGAAGCATCGGTTTGCGATGCCGGACAGACCGTAGCCAGCGTGAGATGGGAGATGGGAGAATTGAGATAAACTGCCATACGATCAATCGGATTTGATCGGAAAGCAGGTTATCTCCCATCTCCCATCTCCCATCTCCCATCTCATCTTCAGCGCTAAGCCACACCGCTTGGCTTAGGTGAAAAGTCGGTCGTGCTGCACCAGGGTCTACGCTCCGGTTCGCCCGTCTTTCGGGGAGCGGGGCAAACAAACGGTCGACTTTGGAAACGCTCATCCCCGTTACATGGCGAGTCACCCACTGGTGGCGGGATCCGTAGTGGTGCGGGCTAATAGTCAGCCCCATCTTCTGACAGCACGGAAACCCTTCGCCGCCCGTCCGACGACAAAGGTAGTTGAAGCGCCGTCCCACTCCGAATCAACCGTCATGACTCCGCTGCGACTCTTACCCCTCGCCGCTGCCCTGCTCTTCTCCGCCACCGCCTCCGGGTGCAAGAAGGCCGACGGGTCCGAAGCCGATTCCGCGGCAGCTGCGACGGGCGATTCCACCGCCGCCCCGACGACGGCTCTTGCCCTTCCCGTGGCGGCGGTCGCGGTCCGTGACGGAGACCTCATCCTGACGGTTTCCACGACCGGGCAGGTCGCGTCTGACGAGGTGTCGGCGATGAGGTCCGAACTGGCCGGTACAGTGGCGCGGGTCCTCGTTCGACCAGGTGACCGCGTGCGGCGCGGACAAGAGCTCGTCACCTTCGACCCTCGCCCACTCGACATCAACATCAGGGACGCCGAGGCGGGGCTCGATCGCGCGATGCAGACGTTCCGCGAGAGCTACTATCCCGACTCGGTCGTGACCGGGCGCGTGCCGACGGAAGAGCAGCGCCGGACGGCGATGATCAAGGCCGGTGTGCCCAGCGCGCAGGTAGCGCTGGATCGCGCGAAGCTCGAGCGCGAGAAAGTCACGGTCATCAGCCCCTTCGATGGATTGGTCGATCAAGTGATGGTGGCGGCCGGCATGCGGGTCAGCGCCGGTGAACTGCTCACGCGCGTCGTGAACCTCGGCGCGCTGCGGATCGATGCCCAGGTGCTGGAGCACGACCTGCCGCTGATCCGTGAAGGCGGGCAGGCGATCGTGACGAGTGCGGCGGCGGGCAACCGTCCGATCATCGGCCGCGTTGTCGCGGTCCTGCCGATCGTCGATACGACGACGCGGTCGGGACGGGCCTTCGTGCGGATTCCGATGGGAAGCGCACTGCGCCCCGGGATGTATGCTGACCTCAAGCTCGAGGCGTCGCGCCTGACGGGGCGGCGGTTGGTGCCGACGCGGGCGATCATCCAGCGCGATAACCGTCCCCTGGTGTTCGTGGTCCGCGACGGCCGGGCGAAATGGGTCTACATCAACCCGGGCCGGTCGAACGGCGTCGAGACGGAAGTGCTGCCCGATTCAGGCACGGGGCTGATTCCGGTGGAAGTGGGGGATGATGTGATTGTCGAGGGGCATCTTACCCTGACGCATGACGCGCCGGTGCGGGTAGTGAACGCCGATACGGGCTCTGTGGGACGGCCGGTTAGGAAGCCCGACTAGCCATGGACGGGAGACGGGCGACGGGAGATAGCGCTTCGGAATCGCCCGTCCGCGTCTGAACTGAGAACCGCTGTTTCGCGCCCGTCACCCGTCTCCCGTCACCCGTCTCGTTCTTCAGTCACCCGTCGCCCGTCACCCGTCTGTTATGTCTCTCCCATCGGCAGCGATTAAGCGACCAGTCTCCACCATCGCCGCCACCCTCGGCGTAGTCCTCCTGGGCTCCGTCTCGTTAGGCCGGATGCCGGTGTCGCTGCTGCCGGACGTCACCTTGCCGGTCCTCACGATCCGCACGCTCTACCCCGACGCCGCGGCCACTGAAGTCAGCCGGTTCGTGGCCGAGCCGGTCGAGCGCGCCGTTGCCGCGACGCCGGGCCTGGTCGAACTGCGGTCGGTGAGCCGGAACGGCGAAGCCACGACGACCCTGCGCTTCGCGTGGGGGACGGACATGCAGGGGACGCTGCTCAACGTGCGCGAGCAGCTCGACAACGCGCGCGGCGGACTGCCCGAGAGCGCTGAGCGTCCCACGCTGCTCACCAGCGATCCCGGTGAGCGGCCCATCGCGGTGCTGAGCCTGAGCATCAAGGGGGACCTGCGCGAGCTGGCGCGCACCGCCGAGGATGTCTATGCCCGCCGCCTGGAGCAGATCGGCGGTGTGGCGAGCGTGGCGGTCGTTGGCACGCCGAACGACGAGATTCGCGTCGAGGTCGACCCGGCGCGCATGCGGGGACTGGGCATAACGAGTGACGACATCGCCAACGCCATCCGCACCGCGAACGTGACGGGAACGGCCGGTACCATCCGCCGGGGACAGTTCCGGTTTTCAGTTCGGGCACTAACCGAGTTCCGCACGCCGTCCGAGATCGGCGAGACGCCGGTCGGTCCTTCAGGAAGCGGCATCAAGCTCCGTGATCTCTCCACCGTCGTCGTCACCACAGCCGACCCGCTGACCCTCACGCGGCTCGATGGCGAACCGGCCGTGGGTCTCGTGGTCTACAAGGATGCCGGCTCCAACACGGTCTCCGTCACGAAGGAACTGGAGCGAGTCGTCGAGCAACTGCGAACGGAATTCCCGGGCATCACGCTGACCGTCGTGGCCGAACAGGCCGACTTCGTCGTGGACGCGCTCTCCAATCTGGGCCAGGAGATTGTCCTTGGCGGCGCCCTTTCGCTGCTCGTGATCATGGTATTCCTGCGCGACTGGCGGCTGTCGTTGGCGATTGGCCTGATGGTGCCGCTGTCGGTGCTGGTGGCGCTCGTGCTGCTGCGCGGCCTCGACGTGACGGTGAACGTGCTCTCGCTCGGAGGACTCGCGCTTGGCGTGGGACTTCTGGTCGACAATGCGATCGTGGTCGCCGAGGCTTCGGCGCGAAAGCTCGAAGAGGGAATGCCAATCGCCGACGCCGCGCGCCTGGCCACGGAGGAAGTCTCGGGTCCACTGACGGCCGGTACCCTGACGACGCTGCTGGTCTTCGGCCCGATCGTGTTCGTGCAGGGACTCGCCGCGGCGTTGTTCCGGGATCTGTCGCTTTCGGTGGTCATGTCAGTGGGGGCGTCGCTGATTCTCGCTCTCACCCTGATGCCTGTGCTGATTATCGGGCGCAGAAAAAGGCCCGAGGCCAGAGGCCAGAGGCCAGCGGCCGCGGTTATTCGGAGAACGGATCCGCTCGCGCGGCTCGGTCATTGGTTTGAAGGGCAGTACGAGCGTGGCATGAAGTGGTCGCTGGTGAATCCCGGGAAGGTCTTCGCGATCACGCTGGTGGGTCTGGCCGGAACCGTGTGGATTACGATGCGCCTGCCTCGCGAGATCCTGCCGCAGGTGTCCGAGCGCGTGGTCGTTGCCACCATCAACCTCACCGAGGGGACGGCCATCGAGGAGACGACGCGGCAGGCCAAGCGGCTCGAGGACGCGGCGCACACGTTAGGCTCGCGCGGCGTGTACACGCGCGTCGGCACCGCGACTGATGAGGAGATTCTCGCCGGCGCCGATCCGGGCACGTCGGCCACCGCGCAGATCATCCTCCCCGTACCGTCCGGCCGCGTCGCGACGGAGTTCGCCAACGAAATCCGCACCGCGCTGCCGGACCTCGCCGGTCAGGGGATGCTCGCGCTGGACGTGGCGGGCGCCTCCGAGTTCGGAAGCCTCATCGGCCGTGAAGGACGCATCGTCCGCGTCGAACTGTCGGCGCGTACTTACGACGAGGCGGCGCGCTGGGCAGACTCGGCACGCTCATTGATGCGCGGGCTCACGTCACTGTCCGACGTGCGTGACGCGCAGGAAGGGATGCAGCCGGTGGTCGAAGTCACTCTGGCGCGCGACCGGATCGCCGAGCGGGGCCTGACGATCCAGGCGGTCGCGAATGCGCTGGCCGGAGGGCTTGGCGGTGTTTCTGCGACGGAGCTCCGCGAAACCGACCGGCGCACGCCCATCTCGGTTCGTTATGCAGGGAGCGCCAACGAAGACCTCGCGGAAGCATTGAATGCGGTGGTCGGCGGCGTCCCGGTTTCGCAGTTGGTGTATGCGAAGGAAGTGCGCGCGCCGGTCGAAGTAGTTCGCGTGGGCCAGCGGCCAGTGGTTGCGGTGGAAGGACTGATCGAGAGCGGCGGAACTGCGCGGGCATCGAAGGACGTCACGGCGGCCATGGCAGCAGTGGGACTGCCCGCCGGCGTGTCGTGGGCGGTGACGGGCGCCGACGCCGAGCAGAAGCGGACGACGAATGAGCTCCTGCTGGTGGCGGTGCTCGCGGCTTGTCTCGTGTTCCTCGTGCTGGCCGGGGAATTCGCGTCGTTCACGGTGCCGCTGGTGGTCATGCTGACGGTCCCGCTGGCCGCGGCCGGTGGGCTCGTGTTCCTGTACCTCACCGGCCAGAGCATCAACGTCGTTGCCTTGATCGGCATCGTGGTGATGGTCGGCATGGCGGACAACGAGGCTGTCGTGAAGCTCGACGCCATACGGCGGTTCCGCGAGCAGGGGCACAGCATCGAAGAGTCGGTGCTGCTCGGCGGGCGCCAGCGTCTGCGCGCCATCGCCATGACCCTGATCACGACGATCACCGGCGTATTGCCACTGCTCTTCGGCTGGGGAAGCGGAGGCGAACTCTATCGGCCGCTTGCGGCAAGCGTTATCGGCGGGAGCATCTCTGCATTGCTCGTTACGTTCTTCTTGCTCCCAACCGCCTACGCGGTGTTGGAGAGACGAAAGGAACAAACGAGACGGGGGACGGGGGACGGGGGACGGGGGAGAGCGCCGGCTGCACCGTCCGCTCGAGTCACGCATCCCACGACGCACGCATGATGCACGCGCTCTCTCCCGTCTCCCGTCACCCGTCCCCCGTCTCATCATGATTCGCTGGGCCGCCTCCCGTCCCGCCGTCGTCTGGGCGACGAGCATCGTAATCCTGCTCGGCGGGATCGTTTCGTTCACCCGGCTCGCGCTGGCCACGCGCACGACGGTCGAGCTGCCGCGCCTGCAGATCAGCGCCAGCTGGAACGGAGCGTCGGCGGAGTTGATGGAGATGTACGTCGCGTCGCCCATCGAGTCCGCCATCCAGGGCGTGCGTGGCGTACGCAAGACACGAAGCTCGTCCAATGAAAACAGCGCGTCGATCACGGCCGAGCTCGACCCCAAGACCGACGTGCAGATCGCCCGTCTGTCCATTCTCGAGCGGCTCGAGATCCTGGCGCCGGAGTTTCCGCGCGGTGTGAGCCGCCCGTCCGTCCAGAACTTCGTGCCGACCGAGCTGCAGGAGGCGGTGCTCTTCACGCTCACCGTCACCGGCCCGTACACCGCCGGCGCGCTGCAGAAGCTGGCCGACGAAACGATCAGCCCCCGCCTGTCCGCGGTCTCCGGAGTCGCCGGCCTGCGCGCCTTTGGCGGTACGGACTTCAGCGTGTCCGTCATCTATGACGGGCGCATGCTCCGGCAGCTCGGCGTCTCCCCGGGGGCGCTGATCCAGGCCATTCGCGAAGCGCGCCTGGTCCAGCCGTTAGGCGAGGAACAGCGGGGCATCAGTGAACTCGAGGTGACTCTGCGGGACCAGCCCGGCGCAGTCGAGGAACTCGAAGACCTGCCGGTGCGCGGCCGTGCCGGACGAGTCTTCCGGCTCGGGGAACTCGCTACTGTGAGGCCGGAGGAGGACGCCGGCGGCCGCTTCAACCGCATCAATGGCCAGCCCGCGATCACCATCGACATCACGCGCCAGCCGGGCGCTGACGCGGTGAAGACGGCGGCCGCGCTCCGCACTGCCATCGACGACATCAGGCCCATCCTACCGCCGCGCGTCGGGATTCGCATAGTCAGCGACGAGAGCGAGGAGCTGGCCGAACAGCTCAACAACCTGCTGCTCCGCGGCGCGATCGCATTCGCCGCTGTCATCCTCGTGATCGCGGTAATGCTGCGCGACGTGCGCGCCGTTGCCCTGGTGATGGGGAGCGCGGCGGTGGCCATCGCCGGCACCGCGTTCGGTCTCTACGTGCTCGGCATCCCGGCGAACATGCTGACGCTGGCCGGGCTGGCGATGGGCATCGGCATCCTGGTGCAGGACGGCGTGGTCGTCACTGAACGACTGGGGACCGTACCAGACACTCGTGAGGCGCGCGCCGCCGCCGCAGTGCGCATCATGCCGGCGGTGCTGGGCGCAACCCTGACCACAGTGGTGGTCCTCCTCCCGTTTCTCTACCTGCAGGGAAACGCGCGGGCGGCCTTCATGCCGTTCGCGGCCGCGTTCACGATGGCGCTGGGCTGGTCGGTCTTGTCGTCGCTGGTGATGATCCCGGCGCTGGCCTCGGGACACCGGATTCATGAGTCCAACTGGCGGAAGTCGCGCCGGGTGTACGCCCGGATGCTCATTCCGCTCATCCGGTTCCGCTGGGTGACAATCGGCCTGACCGCGATCATGCTCGCCGGCCTGACGTGGGTTTTCATCAAGAAGGTGCCGAGGTTCGCGTTCGGCGGATTCGGGTTCGGCGAGCGCACGTACGTCACAGCGATAATCGGTTTCCCGCAGGGGTCCGATCCGGTCACGCTGGACAGGGCGATCCGGGAACTGGAGGACCTTGCCATCGGTCGAACTGGCGTGGAGCAGGTCCGGTCGCAGAGCGACGGCAGCGCCCGAGCCAGAATGCGCGTGCTCTTCACGCGCGAGCACGAATTGAGCGCGATCCCGCTGGAGATGGAGGAACGGCTGACACAGCGCGCGGTCTTCATCGGTGGCGCGTCGGTCAATGTTCGCGGGCAGGGTCCGGGTTTCTCGTCAGGCTACGGTTCGTCGAGCATGGCGTCGTACCGGATTCGTGTCCTGGGCTATTCGTTCTCGGGCGTGGAACAGATGGCGATGGACCTCAAGGAGCGCCTCGAGCGCATCCCGCGCGTGCGCAACGTGGACATCAACACGGCGGGCGGTTTCATGCGCGAGAAAGCGACCGGAGTGACCATCGAACCGGACCGCGCCGCGCTGGCCCGTTTCGGCCTGACGTCGCTGGACTTGTCGGAGGGCGTGCGCCGCGAGATTCGTGGATCGGTCGGCGCGCAGCTCCTGGAGATCGGCGGCGACGAGATCCCGGTGAACGTCAAGGCGTTGGGCGCCAACACGCGGTCGCTCGACGAACTGCGTGAGGCGCTGCTGCCGACAGCCAACGGGAACGGCGTTCCGCTCGGCGCGGTGTCGACGGTGAGCGAACGGGACCTCCTGTCGGCGATCGATCGGGAGGACCAGCAGTACATGCGCACCGTCGCCTACGAGTTTCGCGGGCCCAATCGGCTGGCGCAGCGCACGCACGACGCGTTCATGAAGTCCATCGCACCGCCGCCGGGCTACAAGGTGGAAGAATCCGGATTCGGGTTCTTCAACCCGGACGACAGCGAGAAGGGACTGTGGCTGGTCTTCGTCATTGGCGTGGTGCTGGTCATCCTGGCGGTGGCGCTCGTGTTCGACTCGATCTGGGCGACCTCGATCATCTTCCTCAGCCTGCCGATCGCGTTAGGCGGCGTGATCTTCGCGTTCTGGGTCATGAAGGCCGCGTTCACCCGTGAAGCGGCAGTCGGAGTGATCCTCGTCATTGGCCTGGCGATTCACCAGGCGATCCTCGTGACGGACGCCGGCCTGCAACGACGGCGCCGTCGTGCCCTGGAAGGCACGGCAGGACTCGGCCGGAACGAAGCGCTGCGATCGGCGCTGGATCGCGCGGGCATGGTCATCCTGATCACGCTCACCTCCATGGCGAGCCTGATCCCGCTCGCGATTGGCACGTCGAGCCAGGACATCTTTGGCGCCATAGCGCTGGCGACCGCGGGTGGAACCGTGTTTGGCACGTTAGGCGCGATGTTTGTGGTGCCGGCGCTGATGGTGGGGCGGAAGAGACGGACGGGGGACGGGAGACGGGGGACGGGAGAG
>CAZSNV010000091.1:0-16268 GCA_964608035.1 uncultured Gemmatimonadaceae bacterium
GGGCTGATTTGATGTCGCAGTGCCGAGTCACGAGTCACGAGTCACGAGTCACGAGTCACGAGTCACGAATCCGCAGCGCCGAGTCACGAGTCACGAGTCACGAGTCACAGCAAGGGAATTCAGATGAACGGCCTGAGCGCTTTCACTCAACAAGGGCGATTCATTTTCGGACAGGGGAAGAGGTGGCTCGCTGACCTGAACGACAATCATCTCGCGTTGGAACCGATTGCCGGGACCAAGACCGCGGGTTGGCTCGTTGGTCACCTCGCCGTGACGGGCGACTTTGGCCGTCGCATCTGCGGCCTCGCCCCGATGTGCCCCAAGGAGTGGCGAGCGCTGTTCAATCCGGGAACGTTCCCATCGCTCGATCGGTCGGTCTATCCGCCAATGGCCGAGTTGTGCGAGACGGTAGGCAATGTGTATCGCGACTTCTTCGCGTCAGCGCCCGACGCAGCGGACGAAGTGCTCGCTATGCCCAACCCGTACACGCTGGCGACTGGCGCTTTTCCCACCGCCGGCGACTTCGCGGCGTATCTCATGACCGGGCACCTGGCGCATCACTTCGGGCAGCTGGGGAGCTGGCATGCGGCGGCAGGCTTGCGGACTGCAGGCGTTCGTGTCGCCGACTAAGTCAGCCGTGAGCACCCAGCCCTCAGCAATTCTGTTCGATCTCGATGGCACGCTGGTCGATTCCATAGAACTGATCGTCGCGGCGGCATTGAATGCGTTCGCGAGTCGCCCGGGTCCATCGCCGAGCGAGGCAGAAATTCGCAACACGATCGGACGGCCGCTACCAACGACCTTTGGTCCGTGGCTCGTCGACGACGACGACCTTCCGTTCCTGATCTCGAAGTACCGCGAGTACCAGCTCGAGAATCACGACCGCATGACGAATGCCTATGACGGCATTGTGGATGCCGTCGCGGAGCTCGACGCGGCGGGTTGCCAGATGGCGATCGTGACGAGCAAGGTCGGGTTCATGGCCGAGCGCGCCCTCGTGCATACAGGGCTCGCGCGATACATGCGTTGCGTGATTGGCTCGGATTCGACGACGAAGCACAAGCCCGAGCCGGAGCCGGTGCTGATGGCACTGGAGCGCCTCAACGCTTCGAGTGCGGTATTCGTCGGCGATTCCCCCTACGACATGCAGGCGGCACGCGCTGCGGGTATCCACGCGTTAGGCGTCACGTGGGGGGCCTTCAGCAGCAGGGTGCTTCTCGACGCCGGCGCCGAGTCGATTCTCGAGCGCCCAACGGAGCTTGTTCCGTATATCATGCGTTTCGAATCGACGCCGGCGTCCTGAGGCTCAGTCTTCAGGAACCACGACCCACCACTGCGCTCGCGATCGGCTGTAACCGCGGGCTGTACTGGTGGGTCAGTTCTTTGTAGATGGGGGTCGGTTGAGATGAACAGGCATCGAGTAACAGCCGTCACGGGCCTTGTCCTGGCTTTGATGGCGACAACACGCGCTGCCCATGGGCAGCACACGTCGAACAGGGCGTTCATACTTGGCGTCACCGCGGCAGGGTACTACGCGCAACCCTACGGTGGCCTTATGGGGGCAGGCGGACTGGTTGGGATGGAGCAACAGGGGTCCGATCACCTTTCACTCCGTGCTGTGGCCACTCTGCTTCGCGGTGTACGGACGTCCGACGACATCAGCATTTGCTACGGCAACCCCGACGTTGGGTGCCTGCCCGATCCGGTGTTCCCGCTCTGGTTGTCGACCGTTGAAGTGCATGGCATCATTGCGCTGTTTTCCAGGGTGCCTGTGCATCTGATCGGTGGTGCCGGATTCTCAGTTGCGAGCGAGCCTCGGACGTATCAGAGGAGCGCACCAAGGCTTCCTCTGGGAACCGAAACGCAGCTGGTTTGGCGAGCGGGCCTCGACGTCCGCCTCGGCTCAGCGCCCCGTTCACCTCGCCTGCAATTCACCCGGTCGGGGTTCGGGTCGAATGCCTTCTCCTTGTCGCGCATCCACGCGCTGACGGTCCTGATCCGACCGTAGCGACGGCCCGGGCGCCAATCTGGCGGCCTTTCTTGAAACGCCTGGCCGACCCCGTCTCGTACGTCTTAGGGCTCGTGCCCGCCCCGGGAATCCGGCTGGCGGGACCAGGGATTCCCGAGTCCCATTCAAACCTTCGGGCCGGCTCAACTATCTGACTCATCGAGCGTTGAGACCGACCCATGAAATGACGGTGCCGATCATCGACGACGACTCGCTGCGCGACGAGCGAATCGCAAAAGATGTCGCTCGAGCCACGGCGGGAGACCGTCAGGCGTTCGAGGAGCTGTACCGCATCCACGTGAATCGCGTCTTCGCGCTCTGCGTCCGGATGACGAACGACCGTGGTGCAGCCGAGGAGCTGACCCAGGACGTCTTCATCAGGGCGTGGCAGAAACTCTCGCTCTTTCGCGGGGACAGCGCGTTCGGGACCTGGCTGCATCGTCTGGCCGTGAACGTCGTGCTCAACGCGCGGAAGTCCGAGGGGCGGGACCGGAAACGATTCGGCGCGAAAGACGCCGAGCCGGACGATGAACCGATTGAATGGCAGATCGTTGCCCGGGCGGTAACTCCGGGGCTGGCGATGGACCTGGAGCAGGCGATTGGAATGCTGCCTCCGGGCGCTCGAAGGGTTTTCGTCCTGCACGACGTCGAAGGCTACAAGCACGAAGAGATCGCCGAGCAACTGGCGATCACGACAGGCGGCAGCAAGGCGCAGTTGCACCGGGCGCGGATGCTTCTCCGCAAGGCACTGGAGCGGTAACGATGACTATCAGCTGTGAACACGTAGACACGCTGCTCTCGGCATGGTTCGAGGGCGATCTCGCCGACGCCGAGCGGCGCGCGGTCGATGGGCACCTGCGCGAATGCCTGCGCTGCGCCTCATTGGTGCGCGACATCGAGTCTATCAGCCGCGAGGCAGCAAAGCTGCCCGCGATGGCGCCATCGCGTGACCTGTGGGCAGGTATCGCCGCAGGCATCGAGACTCCCGTCGTCTATTTGAAGTCGCGCGCTACGCGCGCTCCTGCTCCGCGCGCATGGCGAATGGCCGCGGCGGCAGTCGTCCTGATGGCTGTCTCGTCAGGCGTGACGTACGTGCTGGCGACCAGCGATCAGCGATCAGCGATCGCAACTGACATCGCTTTCGACGGTGGGAGCGCCCCGACTCCGGTTGCCGCGACGACACCTGGCGTCGTGACTCCTCGTCCCGCGTCAGGCAGCGGATCGGCGGTGTTGATCAGCGGCGAGCCGTCCGGGCCGGAAGTCATGTACGCGCAGGAGATCACCCGCCTGCGCACGATCCTCGATCAGCGTCGCGCGGATCTCGACACGGCCACCGTGTCCGCGGTGGAGAAGAGCCTCAAGGCGATCGATCAAGCCATCACGGATGCGCGTGCCGCCCTGGTCGGAGACGCATCGAGTCTTTTCCTGAATGAGCAATTGAACCGGTCCCTCGAGAAGAAACTCGGCGTGCTGCGCCGTGTGGCGCTGCTGCCCGTGGGGGCCTCGTGACCACGGCAACCATGTTCAAGACCCTGGGCCGTTTTTCGGCGCTGCTCCTCTGCGTCGCGACCGTTCTGCCGGCGCAATCGTCACAGAATCGCGAACGCGACAAGGAACGGGAGCGCGAAATCGAGCGGCGCGCCGAACGGCTGGCGAAAACGATCGAAAAGACCGTCGAGGCGAGCGTGGAGGGCGCCATGCGTACCGTCGAGAGTGCGCTCGCCGGACTCGATAGGCACTCCCAGGGATACGACTCGAGGAGCCAAGGCTCGAGGAGCCAAGGCTCGAAACAGGGTTCGCAGGCGCGCATCGATACGACGTTCGCGTTCAGCAAGGACGGCGTGCTGGACCTGACGACCTTCAGCGGCGACGTCGTTGTCACCGGCTCGACGAGACAGGAAGCGCGCCTGCGGGGGCTCACGGAGCGTGGGACGCGATGGCGTGTCTCATCGTCGCGGATCACGATCGAAGCCGAAGGCTATCGGGGCCGCTCCGGCGACGCCGGATACCAGATCACCGTGCCCGAAGGCGTCCGGGTGATCCTGCGGAGCATGAACGGTAGTCTCACCGTCCGTGGCGTGAAGGGCGAGGTCGACCTGCACACGAACAACGGCGACGTGGAAGTGACCGATGCGGTGGGTCGCGTCGAAATGGTGACGTTGTCGGGCGATGTCACCGGCCTGCGATTGCGCGGCGCGGTGGATGCGACCTCGCTGAACGGAACGGTCACGTTAACGGACGTCCAGGGTGGCTCGGTCGCTGCCGAATCGACGAGCGGAAGTCTCGAGCTGGTCAACGTGGTATCGCGTGACATCGATGCTTCGTCGGTCAGCGGCGAAGTCGACTTCACCGGTCCCCTCGATCCACAGGGCCGATACTCATTCCAGTCGCACTCGGGCACGGTCACGCTGACAATCCCGCCAACGACGAGCGCGCGGTTCAGCATCGAGACATTCAATGGAGAGGTAGACTCCGACTTTCCGTTTACGCTGCAACCGAACCGGGAGCGGCGGAACGGACAGAAGCTCGAGTTCAATGTCGGCGCGGGCGAGGCCCGCGTCACTGCAGAATCCTTCAGCGGCGGCATCGTCATCCGGCGCGCCGCCCCGCGCCGTTAGGCAACCCGGAGACCCCATGCAAACGTTTCGTTCGTTCCCTGCTTCCCGCCTCCTGCTTCCTGTCTCCTGCCTGGTTGCGCTAGCGACGGCCGGATCGCTCGGCGCCCAGAGCGGCTCAACCGACCGGGATTTCAAATGGGACGGCCCCCTGGCCTCGACCCGCTGGGTCTATGTGCGGAACCTGAACGGCACGGTCAAAGTCGAACGCGCCACCGGCGCCCGGCTCGAAGTCACCGCGGTGAAGCGCTGGCGTCGGGGCGACCCGGCCGATGCACGAGTCGAAGTGACGCGGGTTGGTAGCGGAGACGGCGACGTCCTCGTCTGCGTGATCTGGCGCGATGTCACCGAGGAGTGCGACGAGCAAGGCTATCGCACAAGCGATCGGCGGCGCAGCCGGTGGGATCGCGACAACGACAATGACGTGAGCATCGACGTCACCGTGCGCGTGCCCGACGGGGTCAAGGTTGACGTCAGCTCCATCAACGGCGGCCTCGATATCAACGGCGCGACCACGGTTGTCGAGGCGCATACCGTCAACGGCGGCATCGACGCGCGTTCGAGCGGCGGTCCGATCAATGCCAGCACCGTGAACGGCGACGTCGACGTGCGCATGGGCGCCATCGGAAGCGGCAACCTCGACTTCTCAACGACCAATGGGTCGATCAATGTCACGGTGCCTGACGGGCTCAATGCGGATATCACGATGCGAACCGTCAATGGCAGCGTCGGGTCCGATTTCCCGATGACGGTGAACGGGCGCATCAGTCCGAAGCGGATCGCGGCAACCATTGGGCGCGGCGGCATGAAGATCGACCTGACGACCGTGAACGGTTCAATCGACCTGCGCCGCGGATAACCTCAGGTTTGTACCCAAAACAATTGAAACACGGGGGTCACGGAGGATCACGGGGTTACCCTCCGTGTCCCCCCGTGACCCCCGTGTTTCAGTGTTTTTCTGGCTATCGAGCCGCGAGGGCCGCTCGGCATCGCAAATCCCCTGTCTGAATGGACTTACGACTCACGATTCACGATTCACGATTCACGATTCACCTCCTCGTTCGTTTATATTGAGACCGTAGCTCAAACCTCTCGAGGAGTTCAAAGGATGGGCATTTCTTACAGGGACATGGCGCGTCCCGTTCAGGTCCGCACAGGCGCCGAGCGAGCGACCCTGGTTCGCAGGACGTATCTGCTCGTGCTGGCGAGTGTGCTGGTCACCATGGCCGGCGTTTCGTTCTCAATCTCGACGCCGCCGGTGCTCAACTGGGCCGCGCGTCACCCGATCATCACGATGCTCGGCATGTTTGTGCCGCTCATTGCCGCGATGAAGTTCCGCAACGTCTTCCCGACCAACATCGGTCTTGTCTTTCTCTTCACGTTCCTTGAAGGGATCTTCATTTCGCCGTTCATCTACCTGCTGGGACAGACGCAGCCGGGAGTGGTCGGCCAGGCGGCGTTGCTGACGGGGACGACGTTCGGCGTGCTGACGGCGTACGCCTTCCTGAGCCGCAAGGATTTCAGCGCCTGGGGCGGGTTCTTCATCGTCGGACTCTGGGTCCTGATCGCGACGTCGCTACTGAATCTCTTCTTCCAGAATACCACGGCGTCGTTGTGGATCGCCGGAGCGTCGGTGTTCGTGTTCGGCGGCCTGCTGATCTTCGACACCTGGCGCCTTCGCAACGTGTTCGGTCCCGATGACTACGTGCAGGCGGCGGTCGCGATCTATCTCGATCTGCTGAACATGTTCTTGGCGATTCTGTCTCTGCTTGGTGGACGGCGCAATTGAAGTCGTGACTCGTGACAAGTGACTCGTGACTCGGGACTGTCGAGTCTGAATAGACAAAGGGCGTCCACTGCGGGTCTTTACCTGATCGCTGCGCTCGCAGCCTCGGGCTGCGCTGAACCTGCCGCGAGTGTACACGCGTCCCTAATTCAACTCAATTTGACGGGATCAGACACGCTTCGGTCTCGAGGTGAAGAGCGTGTCCTTGAAGCTGCCCTCTCAGACGACGCTGGGCGCGACCAGCCTCAAACGTTCGTCGAGTTCTCGGTTGACAAGCCGGATGTCCTGTCGATCTCTCGAGTCAACGAAAGGACGGTCATACTCAGAGCTTTGGCGGATGGCGAGGCGAAGGTCACCGCCGCCGCCGGTGACGCTCGGGCGACACGCGACCTCCTTGTGCGACGCAGAGCCGCGAACCTCAGACTGTCCGTTCTGGGTATTCCAGACGCGGCATCGCTGTCCGTCGGCGGAATCGTAGCGCTCGATGCAATCGTCCTCGATTCGCTTGGCTACACGATGATCCCGCCTGGCGAAATCACACTCACGACAGGCAACAGCAGCGTCGCCTACCTGAACAGCCACAACTTGGTCACCGCCCTCGGCGGGGGCAGAACGGCCGTTACCGGCCACCTGACCGTCGCCGAATCAGTTCTTGGCTCGGTGGGACGTCAGCGTCTTATCTTCTCCTCAACTTGGCGTAGTTGTCCGCGCAAATGCTCCCGGGTTTCTTCCCGACAGTGTGCGTATCTCAGCGGGGCAATACGTCACTTGGCTGTTCCCATCAGGCCCGGCGCATAACGTGGTGTTCGATCGCGCTAACGTACCTGCAAGTCTCCAGGACGTCTCCGCCGTTCAGGATACATCTGTGATGCGAATATTTGGGTCGGGCGGCAAAGTTGCATATCGCTGCACCGTCCACTCAGGGGAGTTCGGTGTGGTTGATGTGCGTTAAGGCAGTTTTCTGGTGGTTAACGGACGCGCACACCAGGCAGCGAGTTTCCGATAGAATGAGGGCATCAAGTCGATCTCTGCGCCCATTTCGTTCGATTCGCGGGCAGCGAATCACGAATCACCAGTCACGCAATCATCGATTCCCTCCGCCAGCTTAAAGTCTTTTTGCGTGATCCCGCCAGCGGAGTGAGTCGAGAGCGAGCAGCTTACCTTCGTGTAGCGGATGTCAACGTCGGGATGATGGTCCATCCGCTCGGCGACCTCCGCGACGCAATTCACGAACGCGATTGCGGCCGGAAACGTCGGGAACTCGAACGTTCGCGTGATGGCGTTGCCGCGGCGGGTCCACCCGGATCGTGCACCGAGTGCTCGCTGGACTTCGATGTCGGAGAGTTTGGTGGCCATTGCGGGCTGGTCGGACGGTGGGCTGAAACATACATGCACCCACCAGCCCGGTCAGCATGCATCAGGCCGGCGCCAAAGGACGCTCGCTTACCTCGAGCGACGCTGACGCGGTTGACCGTTTGACCGCACTTCGGAAGGCGGACTCTTTCCCGCAGTCTCAGTCTTTACCTATGCCGCTGTTTACGCCCCTGAGAACCTGAACTGCGGCATAGTAAAGATGGGAAAGGGTCCGCGCTCCGAACGGCGTAAAACGGTCAACGCCGTAATAAGGCTCACGCTTCATCGCGCCTCATTCCGGTCGCGACGAGGCGGCCCTCGGCTGACCCGCGGCATAGAGCGCGACGCCGACGAGATTCGCAACGACGATCAAGCCCGTGATCTTGAGCGCGAACACCGTCCGGCTCCCGACGGGGATGATGGGAAGGACCGAAAGCCCGACGTAGAGCAGTGTCATGAGAAACCCGGACGCGGCGCAGAGCTTCACCCACACGGGCGCCGCGACGCCGGCGCGCCGGAGTCCAACGAGCGGCACCGCGAACATTGCGAGGTAGGTGAGTCCGTAAAAGATGCCCGCTGAATTCCAGAGGAGCTGAAAGGCCTCCTGCTTGCCGACTCCCACCAGCCCGAGCGCACTGATCACGAAAGTCGTCGCGCCGACGAACAGGATCGAGTTCACCGGGGTCCGGTACCTGGCGCTCAGGCGCGTGAACCACGACGGCAGGAGATTGTCCCACCCGGCGACCATCGGGAGCCGGGTGCTGCCGGCGAAGTTGACACTCGCCTGCGCGAACCGGATGGCGAGCATCGCGCTCAGCATGAGGGGCGCGATGGCGGCGACGGCGCCTAACGGCCCGAACCCCCGTGTCAGGAGCTGCGGGATCGGCGCAATGAGGTCGATGTCGTCGACGGGAATCATGCCGAGCACCGAGCTCGTGCCGAGTATGAACATCAGGACGATGATCGGCACGGCGACGATCGTCGCCCTGGTGATACTCCGGACGGGATCGTGACACTCGCCGGCGTGAATGGCGACGTACTCGAACCCGGCGAAGGCGCCGAACCCCATCTTGCCGAGCAGGTTGAGGCTCATGAGCGAGAGCACTGGCGCCGCCGTGCGCAGCGGATGGAACTCGGCGAGCGTGCCGCTGGCCACGTTGACCCACGGCAACGCGATGATCATCGCGAAGATGACGAGGATCAGGATGCCGCCGGCGGTGTGCACCCATCGTCCGATGCGCAAGCCGACGATCGTGAGCCAGACGAGCGCGACGACGACGAGCGCCGTCGTCGCAACGATGACCCGGCTGTCGGCCATGACCCCGGCGACGCCGGGCCCGAAGATGTAGCCCAGGTATTGCGTGAACTGCAGGCCGACGTTGGTCATGTTGAGGATCGCGAAGACCCACAGGTTCCACGCGACGATGAAACCCATGAACTCGTTGAAGCCGAGCTTCGCCCATTGATACAGTCCGCCCTCGAGCGGCATGACCCTGTTGAGCCAGACAGCGACGCCCGCCGACGGGAGGTAGAAGAGCGCGACGGCGATGAGCCAGAAGATGACGTGGGCCGGTCCCTGTTTGGCGGCAACGCCGACCCATTGCAGGCCGACGATGAAGAGGATCTGCGCGAATACGAGGTCGCGCAGCGAGAGGTCCTTACGGAGGGCCTGGCTGCGGGCCTGAACCGCTGCCTCCCTGGCGTCGATCATGCGCGTTCGAAAGACGCCGCGAGCCGCAGCGCGTTTTCGTCGCGTCCAGCGGCGCTGATGACCTGGAGGCCGACGGGCAAACCGTACGCCTCTCCGCAGGGCAGCGACAGCGAGGGGACGCCGGCCATGTTCTGCGGCGCGTTGAGCCGGGTGAATGCGTCGACCACATTGGTCTCCTGGCCATTCACCTTCACTGTCGTGTCTCCGATCTTCGGCGGACCGGCCGGAAGCACAGCGCCAACAAGACAGTCGAGCGTTTCGAATACGCCGTTGAAGGCGGCAGTCACGGCGCCGAGCGTTGCCTGTGCGCGCAGCAGGTCGAGCGCGGTCCATTTGTAAGCATCCAGCAGTCGTTTCCGCACCAGCGGCCCGTACGCGTCAGGGTTTGCCTTCAGGAACTGGTCGTGAAACGCTACCGCTTCCGACGCGCTGATCACGATCGATGCCAGGTGCGCGTCGTCGAGCGCCGGCATGCGCACGTCGTGTAACCGACATCCGAGCTTGCCGAGGCGTTTGATCGCGGCGTCGACCGGCTTCTGCACCGAGGCGTCCAGGTCGCGCAGGTGGAATTCCGACACGCCGACCCGCATACCCTTCGCCGACCGGCGCGCTGCTTTCACGAACCGTCCCGCATAACGCGGACCGGTCATGACCTCGAGCATCAGCGCGCACTCGGCCGCCGTGCGCGCGATGGGGCCGATGTGATCCAGCGAAGGACTGAGCGGGACGACCCCGTCTGTTGACACAATCCCCCGTGTGGGCTTCAAACCCGTGACGCCACAGCAGGCGGCCGGGATGCGGATCGAACCGCGCGTGTCGCTCCCCACGGAGAGTGGCCCCAGGTCCGCGGCGACCGCGACCGCCGAGCCTCCACTGGATCCGCCGGCCACACGCTCCAGGTCGTGCGGGTTTCGCACCGGGCCGAAGTGTTCGTTGGCCGACGTGACGCCTAACGCGACCTCGTGCAGGTTGGTTTTGCCGATGATGATCGCCCCGGCCCGGCGCAGGCGGCGCACGACGGGCGCATCCTGTTCCGCTACCAGTCCATCGCCAAAGATCCTCGACCCCGCCGTGGTCGGCGCCTCGGTGGTGAGAACGATGTCCTTCACCGACACCGGCACGCCGAACAGCGGCGGAAGTGTGGACCCGCGCCGCTGCATAACGAGTCGTTCGGCCTTGCGTGCGGCGTGGCGCGCCTGGTCGCTGAAGACCGCGATGAAGGCGTTGAGCTGCGGGTTCAGTCGTTCGATGCGGGCCAGCGTCTCCTCGACGACCTCTACGGGCGAAAGTCGGCGGCGACGGATCTGCTCGGCGATCGAGATTGCGTCCAGAAGCTCGGCCATGTTATGCGATTGTGTGCGCGTCAAATCATTATGGCACAACAGTATAGCACTTCATTGGCGACTGCAGGAGGCGGATCGGCCTCCCCTTGCATCTTCGGTTTTTGTTCGGTATCTCTGGTCAGGAGACAAGAGGTGCACCCACCCGTCCCCCGTCTCCCGTCCCCCGTCTCCCGTCCCCCGTCTCGCATGCAACTGCCGCTGATCGCTTCGCCCACTCCGCCACCTCCACCGCCCCTTCAGCTGATCGGGACGCAGGGAGACATCCGGTATTACGACCAGCCGGCGAAGGGCGTGCTCAACTCGCCGGAGAGCACGGGGATGCCGTTCTGGTCCATCAACCCGTACGTGGGCTGCGCCTTCGGGTGTGCCTACTGCTACGCTCGTTATGCACATCGCTACGTGGCGGAGCGGAAGACCGCGGCGGGATCCGACGATGCGCACGAGCTCACGGAACTCCCGCCCTGGTTGGCGTTCGAACGGAGGATCTTCATCAAACGAAATGCGGCTGACGTTTTGCGAGACACTCTGAGAGGCCACAGACCACAGGCCACAAGCCACAGGAAAGGCCAGAGACCGGAGGCCGGAGGCCAGAGGGCAACCAGCACAAAGCAAACAGCACACAGCAATCCCGCGAGTCACGAGTCACGACTCTCGAAGCTCTGGAAAGGTGAAACGATCGTCATCGGCACTGCCACCGACCCGTATCAGCCGGCGGAGCGCACCTACCGCGTGACTCGCGGTGTGCTCGAGGTGCTGGCTGAAGAAAAAGGACTGTCGGTTGTCGTCATCACCAAGAGCGCGCTCATCACGCGCGACGTCGACCTGCTGGCAACGCTCGCGAACCGTTCGCGACTGACGATCCACCTGTCGCTCATCACGCTCGATCGCGAACTGGCGCGGCGGATCGAGCCGCGGGCGCCGACGCCCGAAGCGCGGGTGCGGGCGCTGGAACGGCTGGCGGCGGCGAACATCGACGTCGGGATCAACATCATGCCGGTGCTGCCGGGGATCACCGACCGGCCGGCGATGCTCGACGCGGTGGTGCGGCGCGTGAAGGCAGCCGGCGCGTCGCACGTCAACGCCTGCGCCCTGCGCCTCCGTTCCACGGCACGCCGCCGCTACCTGCCGTTCATCGAGACGGAGTTTCCTGCGTTAGGCCCGGCATATCGCGTCGCATACAGGGGGCGCGATCAGATGGGTGACGCCTATCGGGAAGGACTGAGCCGCTTCATGCGCGAGCGATGCCGGAAGCACGGGATCACGTATGGATCACGGCGGGGCGACGGGAGCGGTTCACCGCCTGCCGATGAGCCGGAAGTTCGCGAAGCAGATCAACTGGCCTTGTCTCTGAGCTCAGAGCTCTGAGTCAATTCCTCGTTAGGGCAAAATAAATGACATACAGCCAGGAAAAGAACCCATGCAGAATCGCCCACAGAATCGACTGATGCGTGCTCCACGAGATCGCGATCGCGAGGGCACTGCCCATCGTGATGCCGGAGCGCACGACCTCCCTGGTTCGTTCGACCTTGTGCATGGTGAAACCTCCCGCGGGTTGGCGGTTGAAGGACGCCCCGTCGAAAACGGGGCCGGTATGCGGCGTGTCTGGTCCGGTCATGTCCGGTAGCGATTCAGGTCAGGAGATAACTACGCAGGAGGGGCCGTTGTTGCTTCACGATCCGCCTCATTCTGCATGCTGCATTCTGCATTCTGCATTTTGACTTCGCATGTCCCTTCCCGCTCTTCGTCAGCAGCTGGCGGCGCTGCTGTCACCACCTCGCGTCGGCGACGACGTCGCAATTCCCACCGGAATCGCGGAGCTGGATCGCGCGCTGTCCGGTGGCGGGGTGCCGAGTGGGCGGCTGACGGAGATCCAGGGCGCCCGCGGCAGCGGCCGGACGACGTTCGTCAGGCACCTGGTGACGACGGCGGTCGCGGCGCGGCGCTGGGTCGCCGTCATCGACGGGTCGCGCACGCTGGCGCCCCGCGAGTGGGCTGAAGCCGGAGCGAGCGGGCGACTCTGGGTGATCCGTCCGCCCGGCGCCGACCGGAGCGCCTGGTGCGCCGACATCCTGCTGCGGAGCGGCGCGTTCAGCCTCGTGGTGCTCGACAGCGCGCCATCGCTCTCCCGCCAGATCGCGGTCCGCCTGACGAGGCTCGCCAAAGAGCATGACGTCGCGCTCATCGTCGTGGGCGACAGCCCGATCATCGGGAGCGCGGTGCGGTTGAAGGTCAAACGAAAGGTCAGAGGCCAGAGGTCAGAGGCCAGAGGCACTGCCGAGTCACGAGTCACGAGTCACGAGTCACGACCTGAGTCACGAGTCACGATTCTCATCGAAAAAGGCGGCCTGCAACACGCCGTGGAGGTTTCCTGTGCGATCGAAATGGCGAGTCGCCTGCGTGCGCATTCCGAGGTTCCCGATCGGCGCGGTGTGGCAACACGCAATCGCCGAGGGGAGAAAATTCCTTCCCCCCACCGGCGCGAGTCAGGCGCCCAACCAGCCAAACCCGACACCGGACGTGAACCCGAACGGGAACGGGACGGCGGAACTCTTCCCTACAAGCGGCGATTCGGGGAAGCCTACGTCAGGCGCGACCAGTTCATTCTGGAAGGTCAGAGGCCAGAGGTCAGAGGTCAGAGGAAACGCCGCCGAGTCACGAGTCACTAGTCCCGAGTCACGACACTGGGATGAGCTGCCCATCGCGCTGAGCGATAGTCTCCGCGTCCGGGCCGTGACCGCGGCAGGAGCGCGCGCGCACATCCGGGCCGGCATGACCGTGACCGAGGCGACGTCGCGATGCGCCGAGCTCCAGGTGTTCCCGTGGGATCAGGTTGTGCTCGATGAGGAAGTGCGGCGCGCGACCGCGGCGTTCCTTGGCGCCAGTCCACAAGTCACCCCGGTGTCCGGCGCGCCGGGAATGTGGTGGATTGGCGCCACTGGCCTCGAGGCCATGGGCGACGAAGCGGCGCTGGCGAAGGCCTTGTTCGTGCTTGCGCAGCGGTGGCATCCGGCTGCACGCGTCGCGATCGCGGACTCGTGTGTTGCTGCCCGGGCTGGAACGTGGGAACCGAAGGGCGCAAAGCGTAAAGCGCAAAGCGCAAAGCGCAGGTCAGAGGTCAGAGGTCAGAGGTCAGAGGCACTGCCGGGTCACGCGTCACGCGTCACGAGTCACGACGGGATCACGATCATCCCTCCGTGTTCGGACGCCACGTACCTCGCGACGGCCCCCGTCGGCCTCATCCCCATGGACGAACCCATGGCGGAAGCGCTGGCGGCGTTAGGCATCCGCACCGCGGGGGGACTGGCGGCGCTGCCGTCCGACGACATCGAGCAACGGTGGGGCCGTACGGGACTCACCGCCTGGCGACTGGCCCGCGGCGAGGATCGCCGCCGTCCCGGCCTCGCCACTACCGAGTTCCCGCGCACCGTGTCGGCGGACCTGACGCCGAGTGTCGAGACCATGGAACCGGTGCTCTTCCTCGTGCGGGCCGCGCTCGACCGGTTGCTGGCCGGGCTCGTCGCCGACGGACGAGCCGCTGCCGCGCTGGCCATCACGCTCACGCTCGATGACGCGCGCGGGGCCATCACCGGGACGCCGCACACCATGACGCGCGAAGTGCGACTGGCCCATCCCATGGCGCGCCTCGTGCCGCTGTTCGAGCGGTGTCGCGCGCTGCTCGATCGCTGGCAACTGCCGGCTCCCGTCTGCGCGGTGGCGGTGGCCATCGTTGCCACCGCGCCGCTCGCCGGCGAACAGGGCGACCTGCTCGACCCGTCCTGGCATGATCCCGCGGCGGCCGATGCCGCCTTTGCCCGTTTGCGTGCTGAACTGGGGGCTGACGCGATCGTAGTGCCCGTTACATCAGACAACCATCGTCCTGAACGTGCAGGAGCGTGGTTGGAACTGGACGGGGGACGGGAGACGGGGGACGGGCAAAAAAGTCCGAAGTCAGAGCTCTCTCCCGTCTCCCGTCACCCGTCCCCCGTCTCATGCGCCTCGCGTCAGCTCGAAATTCCGGAACCGGTGGACGTGGAGTGCGCCGACGGCCAGCCGCGGGTCCTATGGTGGCGCGGTCGCCGGATGCGGCTCGAGCACCCCTCCGGCCCCGAGCGACTGGCCGGCGACTGGTGGAAGGATCGGTACGCCCGGGACTACTGGCGCTGTGAAGATCCGGACGGCGAGGGCACGCTCGTCCTGTACCACGACCACTCGTCAGGCAGCGCCTGGTTCGTGCAGGGGTGGTATGACTGAACGGCTGACGGGGGACGGGGGACGGGGGACGGGAGAGAGCGCGTCATGAAACATCCGGGACCTCTCCCGTCCCCCGTCCCCCGTCCCCCGTCCAACTATGTAGAGCTCCATTGCCACTCTGTCTTCTCACTGCTGGATGGGGCTTCAGAGCCCGAGGAGCTCCTGGCCCGGGCCAAGGCGTTAGGCATGACGGCCCTGGCCCTGACCGACCACGACGACCTCGGCGGCGCGGTCCGGTTTGCCCACGCCGCGAAGCAGCTGGACTTGAGCGGCATCCTCGGCGCCGAACTGACGCTGATGGTCGACGGCGCCCGCACGCACCTCGTCCTGCTGGCCGAGTCGCGCGAAGGCTATGGGAACCTGAGCACGCTCATCACCCGGGCGCGTATGGACACGACGCGCGGCGATCCCGCCATCACCCTCGACACGCTCGCCCGCCACACGCGCGGCCTCTTCGCGCTCACCGGGTGCCCGACGGGCTGGGTGCCGCAGCGCCTTGCTGTTGGTGATACCGCCGGTGCGAGCGAAGCAGTCGCCACCCTGCTCGACCTCTTCGAGGGGCGCCTGGCCATCGAGTGCTGGGATCATCGCCTCCCCGAGGAGCGGGAACTCGTCAGGCAGCTCATCCCCCTGGCACGGTCCTTCGGGATTCCCTGGGTCGTGACCAACGACGTGCACTACGCGCTCCCCACCGGCCGACTCGTCCACGACGTGCTGTCGGCGATTCGCCACCAGCGCCAGCTCGACGACATGGGGACGCGCCTCCGGCCGAATGGCGAGTGGTACCTGCGCAGCGCGGCCCAGATGCGGCGGCGCTGGCAACTGGACGACGCCGGGCTGCGAGCGACGTTAGGCATCGCCGAGCGATGCGCGTTCCGGTTGGAGGATTTGAAGCCGGCGTTGCCGGACTTTCCTCTGCCACCGGGGGTCAGCGCCGATGCGTACCTGGCCGGGCTGGTGGAGCAAGGGGCGAGGGAGCGCATTCGGGGGACGGGGGACGGGAGACGGGAGACGGGAGAGATCGATCGCGAACGCCTCCGCTCCCGGTCCGCGAATCGCCCGTCGCCCGTCACCCGTCTCCCGTCGCGGTACCGAAGGCAGATCGATCATGAGCTGGCGTTGATACGAAAGCTCGGCCTCGCCGGCTATTTCCTCATCGTCTGGGACATCGTGCGCTTCGCGCGGCGGGCGGGAGTGCTCT
>CAZSNV010000092.1:0-16268 GCA_964608035.1 uncultured Gemmatimonadaceae bacterium
CCGCGCGTACCTCATCCGCGGCGCAACGGCGACCCAGCTGACGAAGGATCAGTCGCTGATGCAGAAGCTGATCGAGGCCGGCGAACTGACCGAAGAGGAGGCGGCGCTCAGCGAGCGCCGGAACATCATCCTCCAGGCGCTGGGGCCCGAAGCCAACGTGAAGGTGGATCTGACGGTGCAGCCCCTGCGTCGCGGCGACGTCCTTCTCCTGTGCAGCGATGGTCTGTCGGGACTTGTGCGGCCGGAGGACATGGCGCGCGTGGTCGAGGAGGAACTGGATCTCTCCGTAGCGTGCGACCGCCTCATTGCGATGGCCAATGACCAGGGTGGGCCGGACAACATCACGGTGGTTGCGGCGCGGTTCGAGGGCAGGGGTCTCGGGGTGTCGCGATCGGCCGATGAGGTGGGGTACCGGGAGTTTTCGCCCGACTCACCGGTGGACGAAGGGATAGTTCCTCCTCCCGCGCCGGAACAGGTCGAGGCCGTCACCGCGCCGTGGCCGACGGTCCCCGGCGCGGCGGTAGATGAAGAGCGGCGCCGGCGCGGGCAATTGTACACGCGCTTGATTGCCCTGCTGGGCGTGCTGATCCTGGCGTTGGCTGCCTGGAGAATCTTCTTCGCCTAACGAGCGCTTTACACTCGAGGGTCGAGGCTCGAGCCTGCTGGAGTCAGCTTGCCGAGTACGCGCGGGCCCCTCGCCCCGGTGACTGTTACTACGTTGCCTGACTTGCTCTGCAGGAACAGATGGCCGAGCAGTGCAAACGCTACGGCTTCCTTCGCTTCGCCATCGAAGTAAACGTCGGCGAAGCGGCGGATCTGGATGCCGCTGGGCAATGCCTGGGCGAGTGCATCGATGAGCGCCGGGTTTTCGGCGCCACCACCGGAAACCAGAACTTCTGTGACTGGCTCGGGAAGAAACCGGCGGAACGCATCGGCAACGCTGCGCGCGGTCAGCGAGACCGCAGATGCGACCAGGTCACCGGCAGTCGCTCGGGGATTGTGGCGGCGGCAGTTCGTGATGAACGAGTCGATCCATTCCGGGCTGAACAGCTCCCGTCCCGTCGACTTTGGCGGCGGCGCGGCGAAGTACGGCAGCTGCAGTGCTTCACTAACAGCTGCGTCGATCGGTGATCCACTCCTGGCAAGCTTCCCTCCAGCATCGAAACGGAGTTCGGGGGCAACGGAGCGCGTGACGGTGTCGATCACGACGACGCCAGGGCCGGTGTCGAACGCGCGCACGCCGGGAGTTTCGCCGCCGGGCGGCACGACGGTGACGTTGCCGATGCCGCCAAGGTTCTGCAGCGCGCGCCACGACGTGGGGTGTGAGAACAACATGGCATCGGCGATCGGGACCAACGGCGCGCCCTGACCGCCGGCGGCGACATCGCGCACTCGGAAATCCGAGATGACATCGATTCCGGTCCGCTCGGCGATGACGGCCGACTCGCCGAACTGCCATGTCGAGTGACCGGGCACATGCCAGACGGTCTGGCCATGGGACGCGATGGCGGCGACTTCCGCCCGGGGCACGCCGGAGTCGGCGAGCACCGCGATGGCCGCGTCGGCGAGCCAGTGACCGAGCTCGAAGTTGAGCCGGCAGTACTCGTCAGGCGTGGTGCCGGCGAGGGCGCCGGCGAGGCGTTGGCGTTTGATCGCATCGTACGGCATCGAGCGAAACGCGAGTAGTTCGGCGCCGTCCTTATTGAACCTTACGACGGCAGCCGAAATACCGTCCAGCGAGGTGCCGGACATGAGGCCAACCATGACAGATGTCATGGATCGCCCACTACCCGGCGGATCAATCCCCCTGCTTCGTGGATCCGCCTCTCCGCTTCTTCCCTCGTCACTCCCGCCTTCTGCATAACGATGGCGACTTTCACGCTCCCCCCCGCCGCCTCCAGCAGCGCGCGAGCGTCGTCGCGAGAGATCGCACACGACTCCATGAGGATCCGCTCACTCCGGTCCTTGAGCTTCAGGTTCGTGGCACGAAGGTCCACCATCAGGTTGCCCCAGGTCTTGCCGAGCCGGATCATGGCGCCCGTGGTCAGCATGTTGAGGATCATCTTGGTGGCGGTGCCGGCCTTGAGTCGCGTGGAGCCGGTGACGACTTCTGGTCCGGTGATAACTACGATGGCGACATCCGTCAGACCCGTTACCTCTGACGAAAGCCGCGTGCAGGCGACCACCATCGTGCGCGCGCCCAGGTTCTTCGCTCGGGATAGCGCGCCGCGAACGAACGGCGTCGTGCCCGAAGCCGCGATGCCCACCACGCAATCCCGGCCGCCAATCCCGCGTTCGTCTATCGCGGCCGCTCCGTTTTCGGGGAGATCCTCGGCGCCTTCCTGTGAACGGAAAACGGCGGGCGGTCCGCCGGCGATGATCCCCTGCACCATTTCCGGGTCGGTGCCGAACGTCGGCGGGCATTCGCTGGCATCGAGGATTCCAAGCCGCCCCGACGTTCCGGCACCGACGTAGAACAGTCGGCCTCCGCCCCGGAGCACGTCCTCGACGATCGTGATGGCCCGGGCAATGGCCTCGCTCTGGGTCGCGACCGCGTCGGCGACGGTGCGGTCCTCGGCGTTCATGAGGGCCACGATCTCGTCAGGCGTCGCCAGATCGATCCGCGCTGTGCGGGGGTTTCTATGTTCCGTAATTCGTGGATCGAGTGGCATGAAACAAAGAGAAAACAGGAAACAGGAAACAGGAAGCAGGGGAGGAACGAAACGGTTGAAATACTGAGAGCCCGCGGCGTCAGCCGCGGGCTCTCAGACCTTCCCTGTTTCCTGTTTCCTGTTTCCTGTTTCCTAGTAGTTCTCAGTTCGCCACAGTCACCGTCAGTGGCCCAGTCAGCCTGACTGTGACAGGCGCACCGGCGTTGACGCAACCTTCGTAGTCGGACGTTGACGATGCCGCAGCCGCACCAGCGGCCGCGCCAACCGCCGCGCCGATTATGGTGCCCTTGCGATCACGTCCAAGTACCTGGCCGATGATAGCGCCGGCAGCGGCACCGCCGATGACCTTCTTGGCATCGTCGCCGGTGTTCTGCGAGCGTACTCGATCAATCGACGCGCTCACGACCTCGGCGTCCGGAGTGTATGTCCGGCCGTCAGCCGTTATCGAAATGACGCGGAATCCCATGATGATGTTTGTCTTGGAATCCACGCTCCGTTTGAGCTCCGTCAGTTCGATCGACACGGTGGAGCCAGCGGGGAGCGTGACTCCATTGCTCCCGCTCACCGGCGATGTCAGCGACGCGGTGAACCGGTCGCCCACCTTGTTCGTGTTCGTGCACACCTTGCTGCCCGAAGCCAGTGCCAACGTCGTTCCAGAGGCGATGACGCCACGGGATGGCGTGGGCGTTGGCGCGGAAACCGGCGGCGGAGTCGGTGCGGGCGCGTTCGCCTTCGGTTGGTCAGTGCGCGGTGGCGTGCGTCGCGGCGGCGCCGAAGGCGTCACCGGTACGTCCTTCAACTGCGGCTGGGTCGCGCTGTCTACTCCAGCACGAGCCAAGTCACGCGCGGCGGAATCCGCCGCCGCTGAATCCATCGACGCCGTGTCATCGCTGCCGGCGCAGGCCATGACCATGGCCGCGAACGCGACGGGGAGTACGGCACGCAAAGCGAATACTCGCATGTTCAACCTCTCCTCGGAGAAGTGGTATGTCTGGTCTACACCATCCAAATGAATATGGGCCCACGGGTTCCCGGAAAAAGGAGACCCGTGTCACACCCTTGCCGGTCTCGTCAGTGCTGACTTTCGCGCAAATCAGATGCGCTCGAGGAGGAATTCTGGTGTGAGCTTCGTCAGCCAGGCAGCGAGGATGGTGAAGTAGTTCGTCACCATGAGAACGCCGATCACGATCAGCACGGCGCCCGAACCTCGCGAGATCCAGATCAACTGGCGCCGCATGCGCTGGAAAAACGTCGAGAAGCGCTCGATCGCGACGGCGGAAAGCAGGAAAGGAATCGCCAGTCCCATGGAATACGCGAGGAGCAACCACATTCCCTTGGCGAGGTCCGCCTGACTGCCGGTGTAGAGCAGGATCGATCCCAGAATCGGCCCGATACACGGCGTCCATCCGGCGCCGAATGCGGCGCCAACGAAAAGGGTCCCGAAGTATCCGACGGGTTTGGTCGCGACATGGAACCGTCGCTCACGCGAGAGGAACCCGATGTTCAGGACGCCGAGCAGGTAGAGTCCAAAAATGATGATGACAACGCCGCCTATCCTGCTGATCCAGTCGCGATGCCTCAGGAGCGACTGTCCGAGCAGCGTCGCGCCCGCGCCCAATGCCAGGAAGATCAACGTGAATCCCAATACGAACAGCACACCGTGGACGAGCGCACTGCGGCGGGCATGCTGGACGTCGTCCAGTGACAGCCCCGTGATGAACGTGACATAGCTCGGAATGAGCGGCAGCACGCACGGCGAGAGGAATGACAACAGCCCCGCGCTGAAAGCGATCAGGACACCGACGGTGGGCGTTTCCATGGCGCTTCAGGCTGGTCGCGGCGTGATGCGGAGGTTGTAGTCGCGCAGGTAGTTCAGGAGTGTCTCGACTACGCCGTCGCGGTCCACCACGGCTCTACGATCGCGCGTTGGAAGTCGTCGCCGGAAAGGAGCTCAGGCTCGCCATCCTCGCCAGCGCGACGGGCGACGCCCCGCACCACACGCTCCATCGTCTCAATCGGCGCGTCGGCATCGTGCACCATGGCGAATTCCCATTTGCCGCGATCCGGTCCCTTCACGGTCATCCGGAAATGCGCCGTGTGAATGGAGAGCCGATCATGAACCGGACCGGGGCTCGCAATCGCAACCGGCTCATCTGCCAGCGGACTACCGCCATCCGCCATCGCGATTATCGCGACTCCCGATTCAATCGGTCCGACCCGCACCGTGGGGTACAGGCGCAACTCGGCCACACGCGCGCTCGTTACTCGCTCGGCGATCGCCTTCAGGAAGCGCTGCTGGGTTTCCGTCATCGTAACGGAAATCTACATCGAGATGGGAGATGGGAGAATTGAGATAAACTGCCACATCCGATCAAATCACGATCTGATCGGAATGCGGTCTATCTCAGGTCTCGCGTCTCAGATCTCACATCTCCTCAAAGGAGGGTCACCGGATCACGGTCGATCACGACCCGCATGTCCGCCGCGCGACCTTCGGGCGCAAAGTGTGTGGCGAAATACGTCAGGACCCGTGTCAGCTCATTCGAGCGCCGGGCGCGCAGCAGCACATGCCAGCGAAAGCGCGACTTAATCCGCTCGATGGGACACGGGGCGGGCCCGATGACGTGGACACTCTCGACACGACCGCCGCCGATGAGTTTCCCCAGGAACTCGGCGCCTCGTTCGGCCGCTGCCATCGTCTCGGCTTCGTCAGTGCCGCTGAAGACCAGGTTCGCCAGACGCACGGTCGGCGGATACGGAGGAAACTCCCGGTCCATCAGTTCCTGGGACACGAAGCTGCGATAATCGTGCTCCACTGCGGAACGAACGGCGTGGTGTGCGGGCAGGCGGGTCTGGATGAAGACGAGACCGCCCTTCGGCCCGCGGCCCGCCCTCCCCGCCACCTGTGCCATGAGCTGAAACGCCCGCTCCGACGAGCGAAAATCGGGCAGGTTCAAACCCACGTCGGCATCGATGACGCCGACGAGGGTCACGTTGGGAAAGTCCAGTCCCTTGGCGATCATCTGGGTGCCCAGGAGCACGTCGACTTCCTTGCGCGCGACGCGATCGAGGATGTCGGCGTGGGCCCATCGGGCCGACGTGGTATCAACGTCCATCCGCGCCACACGCGCCGACGGCAGATGATCGAGCAGGAGGCGCTCGACCTGCTGTGTGCCGAGCCCTCGCTCCTTCACGGTCGGTCCGCCGCATCGCGCACAGGCGACGCGGATCGGCTCTGCGTATCCGCAGTAATGACACGTCAAGCGCTCCGGGGTGCGATGCACCGTGAGCGAGATGGAACAGTTCGGGCAGTCGGCAACGTCGCCACAGGCGCCACACTGCACGAACGCGGCAAAGCCGCGCCGGTTGAGGAGCAGGATGGCCTGTTCGCCCTTGCCGATCGTGTCGCGCAGGGCGCGGTCGAGGGGCTCGCTGAAGACCCGGCGGAATGGATCGACGGCAATGGTCGGACTCTTCACGCGCATGTCGACGACGTGGACACGCGGCATGGCTCCGCCGCCGACGCGTTCCGGAAGAGTGAGCAGTCGATAGGGACGAGTCCCGGCGGGACGAGTCCCCAATGCCTCGCTCTGCGCGTTGGCCCAGCTTTCCAGTGACGGTGTGGCTGAACCCAGAATGACGATGCCGCCTTCGGCCTTGCCGCGCACGATGGCCACGTCGCGAGCGTGGTACCGGGGAGTTTCGCCCTGCTTGTAGCTCGCCTCGTGCTCTTCGTCGACGATGATCGCGCCGACGTTGGTGAGCGGGGCGAAGACGGCTGAGCGCGCGCCCACAACAATAGGGCGCTCTCCCGAGCGGATCGCCCGCCACGCGTCGAGGCGCTCGCCGTCGGACAGTGCGGAGTGAAGCACCGCGACCTTGTTCCCGAAGGCTCCGCGGAAGCGGTCCACGGTTTGCGGCGTGAGCGCGATCTCCGGCACCAGGACGATGGCCGTCCTTCCCTGCTCCGTCACGACGCGACGCAGCACCTCGATGTAGACCAGCGTCTTGCCGCTCCCGGTGACGCCGTGCAGAAGGAAGACCTCGCCGGGGTCGGCGGATGTCACCGCATCGATGGCGGCACGCTGCGTCTCTGTCGGTTCAAGCAACACCATTGGCCCGCGCGGCCGTTTCGCGAACGCGTCGCGCATGGTGACTTCCTTCTCGATTGTCACCAGGCCGCGACGAGCCAGCGCGGCGATCACAGAGGACGACACACCCAACTGGTGCTCCAGGTGCTCGACCGGCACCCGTCCACCTAACGATTCGAGCAGCTCGAAGGCGGCGCGCTGTTTCGGGGAACGGCGGAAGACGGTGTCGCGTTCCACAAGCGTCGCCAGCGGTGTGGCGGTCGCGGCGATCCGTCTCGAGCGCGGCTCCGGGGCGGGTTTGGCGGCGCCCGTCAGCAGCGCGGGGAGCGCGGCCCGCAGGACAAGGCCCGGCGCTACCGCGTAGTAGCTGGAAATCCACTGACAGGTCTTCAGCAGCGCCGGTGTCAGGGACGGCTGTTCATCCGGCGCTTCGAGAACGGCGCGGTACTGGCGAGAGGGATCGAGAGCGGGATCGACTCCGGTCACTACGCCGACGACGCGGCGGCCGCGCACCGGAACCACGACGCGCGATCCCGGCTCCACCCGCGTTGCGTGTCGTTCCTCGACGGAATACGCGTAGGTCCCGTGCAACGGAACGGGGAGCGCGACGGAAACGGCCGACCGTGTTGGAGACACGGTCTGAAAGCTACCGGAATGCAGAATGCAAAATGCAAAATGCAAAATGCAAAATGCTTCAATCCGAAATCTGCAATCTGATTTCTAGAGGTCCGTAGCTGTAACGGTGGCGCCGGTGTGGCGCGCGTAGAACGCCAACCGCGATTCATCCACCGTGGCGGCGTTGGACAGGAACGACTGCAGCGCGTCCGAGAGCTGGAATCCCGTCTGGTACCGCTCGTCGGCGCTCTTGGAGAGGCACTTCATAACGATCGCGGCAAGTTCCGAGGATACGCTCGAGTCGACGACATCGGGAGAGACCGCCGTCTCGTGCACCTGCTTGTAGCCGACCGAATACGAATCGGCGCCATCGAACGGCGGGAAACCGACGAGCATCTCGTAGAGCATCACGCCAACCGCGTACAAGTCGCTGCGGCCGTCCACCATGCGTCCCATGGCTTGCTCGGGCGACATGTAGTGCGGCGTTCCCATCGCGCGCCCCGTCTTGGTGAGTCGCCCATGAAAGCGCGCGGTCGCGATGCCGAAATCCGTGATGACGGCGTGACCGTCTTCATCGAAGAGGACGTTGTCAGGCTTCACGTCGCGATGAATGATGCCGCGGCGATGCGCGTAATCGAGCGCTGTCGCGACCTGCCCGCAGATGGCGGCCGCGTTGGTGCTGGGCACGATCTTGTCGCGCACGAGGATGTCGGCCAGCGAACCACCGGCGAGATACGGCATAATGAGATACACGGTATCGCCAAGCGCGCCGTAGTCGACGATGGCGCAGACGTGCGGATGAACGAGCTGGCTTGCAGCTTCTGCTTCACGACGGAAGCGCTCGCGCATCTCGGGATCACGGGCGAGGTGCTGGTGCAGAACCTTCACCACCAGCGGTCGCTCGAGGACGGCGTGGAGCGCGTAGTACACGTGCGCCATTCCGCCGCTGCCCAGGCGCCGGAGGATGCGATACCGCCCTCCGGTGGCCTTGCGAATAAGGGAGATCTCCGGATCGGGCGGCTCGCGCGGAGTGTCGCGCAACTCCGGTAGTTCGCCCTTGCACCGGAGGCACTTGACCGCGCGCGTGCGGTTCCAGGTTCCGCAGGAAGGGCAGAACATCAGACAACCGACGGGGGACGGGGGACGGGGGACGGGAGAGAGCGCACTTCGCGCTCGCGAGCAGATGCTCCAGCGAGAACGCAACGCATAACGAAAACCGGGATCTCTCCCGTCCCCCGTCTCCCGTCCCCCGTCTCAACCATTCAGGTCCAGCCTCACGAAATCGTACGCCGGCCAGGGACCGGTGTGTTCGAACTTCAGGTCGGGCAGGCGGCGCTGTTCCTCTTTCAGCAGCGCCATGAACTGGTTCCAGTGCTCGCGCTCCACCAGGAACGCGGCTTCGGCGCCCTGTTCGGAGCGCCGTCCGGGCACTTCGATCGGGACATACGCGACGGACTGGCGCTTGAGCACGCGGAACGAATCGAACGCGGTGACCTCGAGATCGGCGCCGCGGGTGCGATGCTCGACGGTATCCCACGTGTTTCCTGACCCCGCCGGTGTCACGCGCACGCGCGCCATCTGGCGGTCGTGCAGGAAGCGAAGCGCGTCGGCGAGCGTGAAGTAGTGCAGCTCGAGCCAGCGGAGCAGCGCGTCGCGATTGCGGAAGACCGTGCCATAAGGCGCCGGGATCACGGCGCCGCAGGCGAAGGCTCCTTCCACGACTTCGCGGTAGGCAGCGATGCCGTCGTCCGTGGGCTCGGCGCGGAAGAACTCGGCCTTCCGCACGACCGCGCTGACGTCGCGATAATCAACCGTCTCCGCGCCGTCCACGTGCGGCGCGGGGCGACCCTCGCGGGACACGATGCCGCAGAGCGCGATGGCCGCCTGGACCTCGCGTTCGCCTCGATGCCAGATTCCTTTCACCGCCGATTCCTCGTCCCCGAAGTAGTCGTTAGGCAGGACCGCCGTCGACATCGTCGCTGCCACGCCGCCCGCTGCGTCTGGCGGATTCTTCCGGTCCAATTATCGGCCTGGGATCGGGGTTTCGTGAGGGCTTTGCAACCCGTATGGCTGCGGCCGCCTGGACCTTCGTAAATGGCGTCTCGGCAATGGATTGGACGATCCAGCCGGAGCATGTTTTCACGTGGCGCGGGTGCCACAAAATCACGTGTCCGCACCGTGCCGGATTCGGTCGCGCACGTGACGGCGTGCACACTTCATACCAGGGACTCGACCCATTCCGTCAATATCGTCGGCCGGAGATTGGAGAAGGCAAATAGTGATCAGCGCTCAACCATCCGGCAGCATTGCCCGCATGACCGCGACCGCCGCCGATCCCACACGCTCCGGCACGTATCCGCCTTCCAACACGGCAAGCATTCGTCCTCCACACCACGCGTCGGACCGTGATCGCAACCACGACGTCAGTTGCGCAATGTGGTCGATCTCCAGCGTGAACTCGCCGAGCGGATCACCGGCGAGACAGTCGAATCCCGCGGAGATCATCACGAGATCCGGCGTGAAGTCGCGGGTGGCGTCATTGACGGCAGACTGCAGGGCCTCGACGTAGACCTCGGGCGCGAGATTGCCTGGCAGAGGCACGTTCCAAACGGAGCGGTGTGGTCCGCGATCCGCAGCGGCTCCGGTGCCGGGATACCACGGCGACTGGTGCATCGAGATGAAACGGATCGACGGATCGTTTTCCACCAGCGCCTGCGTTCCATTGCCGTGGTGAACGTCCCAGTCCACGATGAGCACGCGCTGCGCGTCGCGCCGCCGCCGCGCGTAGTGCGCACCGATGGCCACGTTGCCGAAGAGGCAGAATCCCATCGCGCGATCCTTCAGCGCGTGGTGTCCCGGGGGCCGCACAGCGCAGAATGCGCGCGCCGTCCCATCGACGGCCATGTCGACGGCATCCAGCACGCAACCAACCGCGGCGCGCGCGGCGTCCCACGATCCTTCGCTCACTACGGTGTCGGGATCGAGGGCGCCCCCGCCGGATTCGGCGAGCTGCCTGACTCGAGCGACATACTCTGCGTCATGCGCCAGCAGCAGGTCATCCTCTGACGCGTGGCGGCCCTCGACGTGCTCGAGTGCGTGGTACAGCTCCACGTCTTCACGCAATGCTCGCGGAATCGCGCGCAGGCGACCGACATGCTCCGGATGATGCCAGCCGGTGTCGTGACGACCACAATCCGCGTGCGAGATGTAGGCGACCTTCATGCAACACCCCGAAGGCGCCGCGACAGCCATTCCGCGAGAAGTGAAGCGGCGGCGAACACTGCGAGCCAGGCATTGGACGGCCATGACGGCTCACGATCCGGAGGTTCAGCGCCCAGAGCGGGTGGACCGAGCGCATCGACCGCCGCGGCGAACGGCGCTTCGTCGACGGGACCGGCATCGCGCGGCTCGAGCCTGGCCAGCGCCACTCCGGCAACCAATGAGGACCACCAGGCGCGATGTTGTTCCGGAGCGCGCTCGTCAGGCGGCGCCATGCGCAGACGCCACGTGTCGTCGTACCCCACCGCGACCACGCGCCCTGAACCCACCCGGCGTCCGATGACGACAGGCGCATCGCCGCGCCGCTCGAGCGGAACCGCGCCTGCGTTGGTCCTGAAGGTCCGGGCGAAGAGTCCCTGGCGCGGAGACGGTCCGAGCAGCGCACCGACTGCACCGGCGCTACCTGCCGTCACTCGAGACGGCGCCAGTTGCCGGAGCGCCGGATGATTCACGCCGGCGCCTGACGCGACGACCCCTCCACCGTCGTTGACGAATCGCGCGAGCTCCCGGGCATCGAGCGCGGAGCTGCTGTCGAGGAGAATGACGGCGCTCAGCGACGCGGTGTCGATCCGCACCGGTGCATGCTGCCTGACGACTGCACCCGGCGCGACCGCCAGCCGAGCCGACACCGACCACCCTTCCTCTTCCAGGGCGGTGGTCACGAACCTCGCCTCCCAGCCGGCCTGCGCCACCACGAGGACCGGCCTGGTGACGATTGAATCGCGGGCGGCGGCGATCGCAATGGATGTCGGGAACGTGGCGCGCGCCAGGCCGATGGGCGAAGCCCGCCACAGGACGACCCGGTCACGACCGGTCCGCGCTGAGTCGATGCGCCCCAGTTCATCGGTGAACACGAGATCGCGGGCTCCGGCGCTGCCTAACGCCGTTATCCGAGAGAGCGATTGGGCCAACGGCCCCGGCTCGACAACCAGCGCGCCGCCCGTTGAGTCGCGCGTCGTCCAGCCGACGGTCGTGCCGGTCCTACGTAGCGCGACGAGCCAGTCCCGCTGGCGGCCACCGGGTATCGCTGTCGCGTCAACGGTGGCCGATGCGGGCGGGGCGCCTGACCACGCGACGAGTGCCGAGTCCAACGACGGCGTCGTCACGGGACGGGCGGCGGCCGCCGCGCTGCTGCCCGACCAGAGGCGTACCGCGAGCGCACCCAGGGCGGCAAGGCTCGCCGCGCGCAGCGCGTGTTCGGCGCGGGGACGCCAGCTACCTGGTGAGCGCATACACCACGATGTTCACGCCGAAGCGCGTATTGTCCACGCTGTAGAAGCGCTTGTTCTCGGGATGGTAGCTCCATTCCGAGCTGTAGTCCTTGTTGCTGTAGAGCAGCGCGATCCGATCGCCGCGCAGCACCGCCTTGAGTTCCGGATGGATCAGGTTGTCGCCCCAGCCATTCAGTTCGTGGCTCGTGTTAGGCGGGCCGTCGGGAAAGGTGAAGAAGGACGAGTACAGGACGTGGCGGCGCGGGACGAACACGAGCGGCCCCGCGGCACGCGTGATCTCCTCGGTGACCGTCTTGTGAAAGGCGCCGTCGATGTCGTGGTTGTGATCATCGACGAAGACGAACCCGCCACGGTCTATGAACCGGCGAACGCCAAGGCGTTCGCCCTCAGTGAAGCGCACCGGCAGGTGCCCGGTCATGAACAGGAAGGGGTACCGCAGCACATCGGCCGACGACAGTGCGACCACGACACCAGTCGGCGCCACCGCAATGGACGTGTAGCGCGCGATGGAGTCGATGAGGTTCGCCGGCACGAGGGGCGCCGAGTCCCAGTCGCCGGACTCGTACTGGGCGGTGGCGAAGACGAACTCGCTCATCGCGCGCCGCTCCAGCGGGGCATCGAATCGCTGGCGGTGGTCGCGGGACCTAACGAACGGCGAAACACCGCGAGACGTTGCGCGGCGTCGCGGCCATTGCGAAGCGCGACAGCGGCGTCGGCAGCGGCTGCTGCGGCTTCGGGCGTAAGGGTGGGCAGCAGGTCGATGCGGAGCAGGAGCAACGAATCGGAGGCGGCGGCCGGGTCAGAGCGAGCGAGCCTGACGACGCGCGCGAAGCGCGCGAGCGCGGCACGGGCAACGCCCGTGCCGGGCGACGAGCCAAGGCTCGTGAGCGGTTCGCGCGCGGCGGGGGTTCCCTTCTCCCTTCCCTGCAGGCGGACCCGATCGACGTCCACGACCGCCCTCGGCGGCCGACTGCGCAGGTACAGACGCTCCGCCGCCCGCGCGCGCTGGATGGCCTCGAGCGCACGGTACATGTGCGGCAGCGCCCGCTCTGTTGACGCTTGTTCGAGTTCACGGCCGGCGTCCCACATGAAGTTGTAGGCCTCGAGCAAGGGCCGATTCACCGCGACGACAGGCGTCTCGTCACTCTCAAAGTCGAGCGCGCGCCCGGCAGTTGCCGCGGTCGCGTTCTCGGCCGCCTTCAGCAGCTCATCGGGTGTGAGCGCGGGCCGCAACTCCTGGCCTTCATGCTGATGGCCGTCGCCGTGAAAGTGTTCACCGCTGGGGTCGTCGCCGAGCCGGGCGAAGACGAGGTCACCGACCTGCTTGCGCAGCCTGGCCTGATCCCGCGCAATCGAGCGCGACTCGTCAGAGAAGGTGGCGCGATTGAGGCGCGACCGCCGCCTGACGAGCGCCTCGGCCAGGTTGATCAGCATGCGCTGGCTCAGCACGGCCTTGTCCGCGTCGGCCGGAGATGCCGCCTCGACCGCGACGGAGTCGTATTCGCCGGCGCGCGCCACACGGATGGTGCGGGTCTCAGACGTCCCGCGCGCCGACGCGGTGTCGTTGCGGAGGTCAAAGGCGACGGCGCGCACATGCACAAAGTCGCCTGGCTTGAGATTCAACGCGCCAAGGCTCAGGGCACCGGAAATTGCTCCTATGGCTGCGCCGTCGAAGCGCCGGGCGCCGATGGAGCCGGTCGCGAACGTGAACGACTCGCCGCTGCCCGAGCTGACGATGTACTCGAAGGCGGCCCGACCAATGCCGAGGTCGTCGCGGACGTCTGCGCCTAACACGAACGAGCCCCGAGGCGCGGCCAGCACCGTGTCCCGGGCGGGGGCGCGTAGTTGAATCGCCGGGGCGCTGTCGGTAACGGGATCTATCGCGATGAGTCTGGAGGCTCCGCCCGATCGAACGCGCAGCGCCACAGGCTGTGCTGCCACGCGCCACGGCCGATCAGCCGAGATTGGCGATTGGCCAGCGTCGAGCTGCACAGAGTCAACACCGCGCACCGTCACCCGCAATTCGCTTCCGACGAGCGCGCGGATGAGAGACGGGTTTCGGAACGACTCGCCCCGGCGCCGAGCGTAGGCCGGGGGCACTACCTGCACCGTTACATCAAGCGCTCTATTTGAACTGCTTCGCTCCGGCCTTGAGCGCTCCGCAAGGCGCACCACTGCCGGCGCAAACCCAATCGAAAGCGCGAGGAAAGCGGCCGACGTCAGTGCGGCGAGCGAGGGGCCAGCGAGCGCATTTTTGGCAGCGTCCCGTGTGGCAGGAGACCAATCAACTCCGGCCAGGCTCTTCTCGAGCGACGGCGGCGCCCCCGGCTCGACCGCGGTCACCAGAGCGTACTTCAGCGATGGAATGCGCTCTTCAAGCCATAGGGACACCGCCGGAATGGTGAAGCCCGGCCCCCGGACGCGCCGATAGAACCACAGCGTCACAACACCCGCCGCCACCGCGGCGACGGCAGGCGCTACCAGGTGACTGAAGGCGAGGGCGCTGGCGATCGGCCAGGCGACCGCAGCGAATGCAAGTCCCGCCGCCGCGCCCGACAGGATGCTGCGACCGAGCGCGATCAGAGTGAGCGTGCGACCGGTGTCGGCGACTCGCTGGCGGATCGTCATGAGACGCGCTCCGCCTGCCGGAGGAGTGCAATGCTCCCCAGACGCCGGCGCAGCAGGAGTTCCAGCAGCGCCAGGAGGATTGCGAGCGCCATGAGACCGGCTGCCAGCCGGCCCGATTCGCGCGACTCGTCAGGCGTCGTGGCCGTGGATGTCGCGGCTGGTGGCATCGCGATCGAGCCGATGACTGAGTCCGGCAGAATGCCAACTGCCTGAAGGCCACCGCAGGGCGCGGCGAGTGCCGATAACAATCGCTGAAACGAGGGCGTGAGCACGAAGTCGCCCGCGTCAGGCACGTCGAGGCCGATGGTGCGCACGCAGCCGCCGGCGTGCGCCGTTTCGTGAGCCGCTGCGGCGCCGTTCATCCAGCGTGCGATCACGTGTCCGGAATCGCGAAGCGGCATTCGGATGAAATGACCGATTGCCGTAAATCCACCGGCGCGGATGCCGTCGACGCGCTCAGGTTCGCCGTTCCCGGCGCGAGGCCACACGATCAGTGCGCGGCCGGCGGTAATCCAAGCTGTGTCGCCGGCCGTCGCGACACCTCGAACGATTCGCGACGTTCCCTCCAGCAGGCGACCGGCCTGCGCGAGGCGAATACCGGCGACTATTGGATCCCCCTCTGCGGCTCGCGTTTCCACGCTGACCGGTGTGAGAGCGCGAGCCGGCGGCTCCAGCCGCAGGACACGGATGGAATCACGCCATGTGGCGCGAACATCGGTGGTGGCCCGGTCGAAGGCGCCTCGCGAAAAAGTGGATGCCAGCACGATTCGCACCGATTCATGCTCACGCGCCAACCGCCGTGCTTCGCGAATGGCCGCCAGCAGACCGACTGTCAGGGAGGCCCCGCCGCTGACGCCCGGTTCTCCTGCATCGCTGAGCGCGGCCTCCAGGTCTTCATGAATGCGCACCGCCGTATCGAACACGACGAACGTCGTTCGATCTGTCGCTGCTATCGTCCGCAAGCTGTCGCGCAGAGCCGCTACATCCACGATTCTCGCCGCTCTCTCCATGGCAACGACTGCTGCCGTACCCTGCGGAGATGGTTGTAACGCCGGTCTCGCCATGGCCAAGCCGCCGGCCATCAGGCAGGCGACACGCAGCACGAGTAACGGGAGATCGGCGAGGCGCACGGTACGCGCGGCGAGGCGCGCGGGCTCGTCAGGCACGAAGCGGGCCGTTGGCAGTGTCATGGCGCGCGGCAATCGCCACGCAATGAAGTGGATGGCGACGACGGCGAGCGAGGCAATGCCCGCCAGCGCAATCCAACCCGGCGCCAGGAACGTCATCGGCCGTCGACCGCGGTCTCGCGCGTCGACGCTCCTATTACGCGCCTAACGCCGAGTGCCGGGTCGTCGTCGGTGGTGACGACCGTCCATGTCGCTCCAGCCTGCCGCCAGGCGGTCGCGACCTGCTGTCGCCAGCCCTCGAAGTTCGACACGTACCGGGCCCGCATGGTCTCATCGAACGGCCGCTCGATGGTCGCGTCCTCCGGGTCGAGCGCCCGGATCGCCTGCGGCGGCGGATCGATTTCCTCACGAGCGACGACGTGCACGGCGTGTACATCGGTGTGGGCCGCCAGCAGGGCGCGCGCCGACATGCGCGTCTCGTCCTCGTCGCCGAGGAAATCACTGATGACCACGATGCGCACGCCCGGCCGCGCGTCGGCCAGCAACGGAGCCAGCGGGGCGCTGCCGGCCGGGGTGATCGCGTGGAGCGTGGACGCCAGCTCCCGCAGCGTGCCGCGCCGGGCC
>CAZSNV010000093.1:0-16263 GCA_964608035.1 uncultured Gemmatimonadaceae bacterium
CACTTCGACCCCCGGTGCTCGCTGCTACCTGGGTCGTTCCAACCATCCGTGCTGTGACCGTACCGTCTTCGGAGACGGTCGCGATCTCTGGGTCTTCCGAAGCCCAGTGCACCGGACGGTCCAGCAGTGCGCTGCCGGTCGCGTCCAGCACCTGGGCATTCAAGTCCAGGCTGGAGCCAACCGAAACAGTCGAGATAGCCGGTGCAACAACAATTGACTCAACCGAGCCGACTCCGGGATCGAGTGCGTCGCTCTTGCACATGGTGAGCGCGACGAACCCAAGCAGGAAAAGCGATTTAGAGCGTTTCATTGGCAGGTACAACTCCGGAAAAGCCCGCTGCCTTATGCGACGATACGGATGGGCTCTGAACGGGCGACAGGACGCGCGTCACACCTGACACAGCTCAGCCCGCCTCCGCCTCAGAAACGCCCCCCAGCGACCGCCCCGCGCTACGACAATTCATCCCACGGCAACCCTGACGCTTCCCCCAGTGTCTCATGGGAAAGTCTGGGGGATAAATGGCCTCGCAACCGCTCCTGAAAGGGACACTCGACGTGCTCGTGCTGAAGGCGCTGACCTTCGGTCCGTTGCACGGATTCGAAATCGTGACGTGGCTCGAGCAACGATCCAATGGGTCCGTCGACGTCGATGATGGCGCGTTGTACTACGCCTTGCATCGGATGGAAGAGCGCGGCCTGATCGAATCGGAGTGGCGCCTGACCGGCAACAATCGAAAGGCGCGTTACTACCGGATGCGCGCAGCCGGACGGGTGCACCTGCGGACGGAGGGCGCGTCGCTCGAGCGTTATGCACGAGCCCTGGCGGACATCCTCGCCCTGCGGCCGAGCTGACCGGCGATGAGTCGTTCGCGGCGGCTGTTCCATCTCGATCCCCTCAGCCGGCAACTGGCGCGCCAGGAAATGCGCGATGAGCTGGCGTTCCACATCGAAGAACGCGTTGCGCAACTGACGGCGCTCGGGATGTCGGCCGTCGAAGCCCGAGCCGAGGCGATACGACGGCTGGGTCAGACCTACGCGGAAACCGAGCATCGTCTCGGCGATTCCGCTGAACTAAAAGAGCGGAGGCTCGACGTGAAAGAACGCCTGCGTGAATTCGCCGATGACGTCCGGTACGCCGTCCGCGGCCTTGCCGCCCGCCCCGGATTCACTGCGATCGCGGTGCTCACACTTGGCATCGGCATTGGCGCCAACACGGCCATCTACTCGGCGGTTGACGCCCTGCTGCTGCGTTCACTGCCGTTTCCGGAGCCGGGCCGGTTGTTCGACATCGTCCAGACGTCGAGCGCCGAAGGCACCGCGGTGTGGTCGTACCCGAAGTACGCCTTTTTCAGAGACAATCAGCGGAGCTACGCATCGCTGGCGGCGCATAGTTCCAGCCAGATCATCGTGACGGGCGCGGATCCTGAGCGAGTAACGGTGGAAGAGGTCACCGCCGGGTATCTCTCGACCTTGGGAGTTCGCGTGGTGCATGGGAGCGACTTCCCGGCAGAAATCGACGCCGGTGCAGGAGCGCGCCGGGTCGTCCTGATCAGCCATGCTCTCTGGCAGCAGCGATTCAACGCCGATCCGAACGCGGTCGGGAAATCCTTGAGCCTGAATAACCAACCGTGGGAGATCACTGGCGTACTGCCACCGGGATTTCGTGGACTGTCCGGGCGCGCGGAGGCGTTGATCAATCTCTCTGCCCGAGCGGCGGAAGACCTCAGTGAACCGTGGTCGCTCGAGTTCTCGTTGATCGGTCGACTCAAGGATGGCGTCACTGGCGAGCAGGCAATCTCCGAAGCACAGCTGATCGGGCCGCGGATCTATGAAGCATTCCCCATGGAAGGAGGAACACTCACCACCAGCAACAAGCCCAATCAGTGGACGGCGGCCGCCCGACCACTGGACACGATTCGCGTCGCATCTGGGCTGCGTCGTTCACTCCTCGTGTTGTTCGGCGCGGTGGGCATGGTGCTGCTGATCGCGTGCGTGAACCTGGCGAACCTGCTCGTGGCGCGCGCGATGGCGCGCAAGCAGGAGATCGCGGTGCGACTTGCCCTGGGCGCCGGGCGTGGGCGACTCGTCAGGATGCTCGTCACGGAGAGCCTCGTGCTGGCGCTGCTGGGAGGCGTCGCCAGCCTTATGGTCGCGTTTGCGGGAACGAATGTCCTCAGCGCCATCAATCCCCAGGAGACGCTGCGGGTGCAGGGGCTGAGTGGTGGCATCGGCGCCATCGGCTTCGAAGGCATCCGGCTCGATGGCAGCGCCCTCGCGTTCACCTTTGCAGTCACCGTCGCGGTCGGGCTGCTGTTCGGCCTTGCGCCCGCGTTAGGCGCAACGCGCCCCAGCCTGGTCGGCGCCCTGAAGGAAGGGAGCGCGGGCGCCGGGACGGGGCGCCGCGGGGGCGCGAGCCGGCGCGCCCTGGTCGTGGCGGAAGTGGCGTTGGCGTTGGTGCTCCTCGCCGGCTCGGGGCTGATGATCAGGAGTCTTGGCAACCTGCTCGACGTTGACCCGGGCTTCGATGGAAGCAATGTGCTGACGCTCCGGCTCTCGATGCCACCCGGTGTGCTGGCCCCGGACTCGATGCCCGGCTTCTACGAACAGCTCCAGGCGGAGATACGCGGCGTCCCCGGTGTGGAGCAGGTGGCGATTGCCGATTGTCCGCCGCTCAACAACGGCTGCAACGGGACGATCATGACGTTTGCCGACCGTCCGCAAAGTTCTACGGGCAACGCGATGGTCGGAGTGCACTGGGTCTCACCCGACTGGTTCGGCACGATGCGTGTGCCACTGAAAAAAGGGAGGATGTTCGCGGAATCCGATCGTCTCGGCGGGCCGAAGGTCGTGATTATCAATGAGGCCGCGGCCCGGCAGTATTTCCGCGGCGAGGATCCGATCGGCAAGCGGGTTGGCGTCTACCAGGGTGGTTTTCACACCGGCGCTGAAGTGATCGGCATCGTCGGCGACGTGCGCTATGGGACGATCGATTCGACGGCCCGGCCCGACGCATATATCTCCTATGGCCAGGCGCGCCTCGCGCGCATGATGATCTTCGTCCGGACTACCGGAGATCCGTCGGCGCTGGCGCCGAGTGTGCGTGCCGTCGTCAGGCGCGTGGCTCCGCATGCACCGGTGTTCGACATCCGTTCGATGTCGGCACGGATCGGCACTGCCAGCGCGCAGACACGCTTCAGCGCCGTGCTGCTCGGACTCTTCGCGGCGGTGGCTGTCACCCTCGCCGTGATGGGGATCTACGGCGTGCTGTCGTTCGCTGTCGCGCAGCGTACGGGGGAGATCGGGATCCGCATGGCCCTGGGTGCTGAACGTGGCCGGGTCCTCGCGCTCGTGCTGCGCGACGGCGCCGTGCTCGCCCTGATTGGCCTGAGCGTTGGCCTGCTGGCCGCGCTGGCACTGACGCGCGTGCTGAAGACGATGTTGTTCGAGGTGACGACCACCGATCCCCTCACATATGTCGCGATGGCATTGGTGCTCGGGCTGGCGGTACTGGCGGCGAGCTGGATACCCGCTCTTCGCGCGGCCCGGGTCGATCCAGTCATCGCGCTGCGGAAGGGATGACTGGATCGCGCCGGTGATCAGGTCTCCAGCTTGTATATCTCGCGCTTGCCGTGGTCCACGAGGTCATGGTAGCCCGTCATGATCCGCTCGAACTCCTTCATGTCTTCGGGCGAACCCTGCATTTTCTCCATGTCTTCGAACGCCTGCAGGTTCTCCACCTCCATCTCCGAAACGAGCGTCCAATAACGCTCGGCGCAGAAATCAGTCATGATGCGCTGTTTGCCCCAGCCGAGCTTCTCGGAGATCTTGGACATCGCCTTGAACTTCTCGAGCAACGGGCGGACCTTGCCGGGCTTGCAGTACATGATGTCGCGAATGAGGTACACAATTCCTCCGATGGCTGCGGTCGATGATCCGATGAAACCGGACCATGTACGCAGCACGGATTCGCGGCAAGGCCTACAACTCGAAGGGCGCAGGGCCCAAACAGCGCAGGGCCCAAACAGCGCAGGGCCCAAACACCGCGGGGGCCGAAGATCGCAGGGCCCGAACAGCGCAGGGCCCAAACAGCGCAAGGCCCGAACAGCGCGAGGCCTAAACAGCGCAGGACACAAACAGCGCACCTGAAGCTGAATTCATCTCTGCGTCGATAACGCAGGGGCTACGCGGCGGCCGACGTTCAGCTGATAGCGCAGCTAAGCAGTTCGCGCCGTTCGGGTCCTGCGCCGTTCGGGTCCTGCGCTGTTCGGGTCCTGCGCTGTTTGGTTATTTGCATTCGCTCCGGTCGATAATCACCTCTCCGGTGAGGTCGCCATTCTCATTGTACTTCTGGTGCACCCTGAAGCGGACGAGCAGGTTGTTGTCCGGGCCCTGGCCGATGATCCTGAACTTGTTGTCGAAGGTGTAGCTGCGAAGTTCGCCATCGGCGGCGTACAGCTCGTCCTGGTAGGTGCCGCCAGTCCCGTGGTACTTCGCGCCCGTCACCTGGCCAACGCCCCTCACGTGGGACGGCCGTACAGTGGTCGACAGGTGTGTGCGACCATTGCCGTCGACGTGTTCGATACTGGTGATATCAAGCTCGCCCGACAGCTCGACGTCTTCGCCAAGGCCGTCGTTCGCACACTCGATGAACAGGGTGCGGTTGAATGGGATAGTCAGGCTCTCTGACTCCTTGACCGCGGCCAGCGACGGCGCCTGGTCGATCAGTCGCAACGGGGCGACGGGAGACTCGGTGCATGCCGTGACAGCCACGGCGATGCCTAACAGTGTTCCGACGCGCATCGGAAAGTTCCTCCGGTAGTCAGTTCTCGGGGTCCAGCGCCTCGACCAGAATCGTCACTGAATGGGCGAGATGCATTTCGCCACGAAGTGAGGCGCACCGGCATTCAGAGCAACCCGCGGGCCGTATTTGCGTCCGATCGCACTGTGACATGAGTCCACGACGAAGATCACTGAAAACGCTCTACGCGTTGGTGGATGGGACAGGATCGTCCGTCTTCGTGACACCGTGGTGCCTCGCCGTGATATGCCCAACGATCGACGCATCGCCGCGACATGGTGAGTCGAGTCACGACGGGAGGCGGTCATGCCGCTACGGGTGACGCATCGCCGCCACGTTGCCTCGACTCGGGTTGACGGCCTTCGAGGCGTGTCGTCAATGAATCAGAACATTGCATCAGAATACTTCACCCGCGCCTCCGACTCTCACAGCAGAAGAACTCCGTGATTCGCAACGACTCCGGCACCAACCGTCCACACGACTCCCACGACGCTCCCGTTCGCGCGGTGCGGGAGGGTTTTGTGCCCGCATCGGAACGCAGGGTGCGCACGGTTCCGGTGACGGCGCTGATCCCGGCATTCAACGAGGGCGCCACGATCGAGGACACGCTGATTTCGCTGCTGACGCAAAGCGTGGCACCGGCCGAAATCCTCGTGATCGACGATTGCTCGACGGACGACACGGCCCAAGTCGCGGAGCGCCTTGGCGTACGGGTGGTCCGCCCGGCCCGCAACACTGGATCAAAGGCCGCCGCGCAGTCCTTCGCATTGCGGTACGTGAGGACGCCGTTCGTCATGGCGATCGACGCCGACACCACGCTTGGCTCCGATGCCATCGAACGACTCATGCCGGCGTTCGACGATCCCGACGTCATGGCGGCGTGCGGTTCGGTCATTCCGCGCCGCGTCCAAACGATCTGGGAACGCGGGCGCTATGTGGAATACCTCTTTGCTTTCACGTTCTACAAGCGCGTGCAGGAAGCCTGGGGCGCGCCGCTGATCGCGTCAGGCTGCTTCTCGATCTACCGCACCGGCGGGCTGCGCGCGGTGGGTGGCTGGCCGACGCGAACGCTGGCCGAGGACATGGACCTGACCTGGACGTTCTACGAGGGCGGCGCGAAAGTGCGATTCATTCCCGAGGCGGTCAGTTATCCGATCGAACCGCACAGCCTGCATTTCCTCGGCAAGCAACTGAAGCGCTGGTCTCACGGGTTCGTCCAGAACGTCCGGGTCCATCGCAAGGGCCTGCTCGCGGTCCCGTTCCTGCGGCAGGCGGTGGCGGTCGCGTTCTGGGATGCCGTCATCGCCGCCGTCGCGTATCTGTTCGCGCTTCCCATCCTGGCCATCGCGTTAGGCAATCCGTGGCTCCTGCTGGGCTACATCATCGACCTGCCGGCGGTCGCGGTGCCTGTCCTGGTGGGCGCGGCACGGCGTGGTGAGCTGCGCCGCGCGCTGGTGTCGCTCCCCGCCTTCTTCGTCCTGCGCACGGTGAATGCGATGTACTTCCTGCGGGCGGCGTGGCTCGAACTGGTCATGAAGCGCTCGTTCACCATGTACGAAAAGGGCCACTGACATGACTGCAGGACTTCCCGGCGCCGGAATCGGCGGACTGTTCTACCTGGCTTCGACGCTCCTGCTTCCGGCGCGAAGCCTGTTGCGTCGCCTGCGCGGGCACCCCGATTCCTTCACCTGGCGCCATCAGGCGCACAGTGTGGGGATCGCGGCGGGGATCATGGTCGGGCTCTGGACGGTCGGATGGATCCTCGGTTTCGTGGTGCCTGACGAGATGCTGTTGCGCCCGGCCGGCGGTGAGGAGCCGTCCGCTGGAGTCTCCGGGAACATCGTCGCGATGGCGACGTTCGCGATGGCGGTCGCTACGCTCGCCTGCGTGCTCGTAGCGGTTGAGGTAGCCCATCACGTGCAACGGGCGGCAACCGCCAGGCGACGCAGGGCGAGCAAGCGTTGATGATCCGCGCGAATGTGGCGCCTATACACCGGTGGCTCGCGGCGGCGATATCCCTGCTCGCCGTGCCGGCCGGTGCGCAGAGCGGAGCGCCGACCGCGCTGGGCGCGATCCTCAAGCGCGCGGACTCCGCGTGGGAACAGGGAGACGTCGCGCAGGCACGAGGTCTCTATGCAGCGGTGCTCTCTCGTGACAGCACGCAATCGCGCGCGATTTTCCGGCTCGCGCAGCTCGATGCTTCGGAGTCGCATGCGCTGGCGCTGTACCGCCGGTACATCGCGCTCGAGCCGGGCGACGCGTGGGGACACATGGCGGAAGGTGACCTGCTGGCCCGAATGGGTCGATGGGCTGAGGCACTCATCGCCTACGAGAGTGCCAGGGCCGTGTCGCCTGGTGAACGCGACATCGCGATCGGGATCTCGCGCGTCCTGGAGCGAGCCGGCCGAGCGCCGGATGGGGTGGAGGAACTCGTCGCATGGACGGTGACCCACCCGGACGACGGGGAAGCGTGGGATTTCCTTGGTCGCATGCGGATGAGAGCCGATCGCCCGCGGGCTGCGATCCCGGCTTTCCAGCGGGCGGCACGCCTGGGCGTCCGCGGCGCATCGAACCGGTTGCATGCCGCACTCGCCGCGGCGGGGCCGTCGGTTTCGCCCGACGCGGCTTCAATGGGTGACTCGGACGGGAATCGGACGCATCGACTCGGCGGGGCCGTCGACTTCATGGTGGCCGACGGTGTTCGCCTTGGCGTAGGAGCACAGCGACACGTCATCTCGGATGATCTGGATGAAGTGCGCGGCAGTCACGCTTTCGTGCGCGCCGGTGCCGGACCAATGCCTGGCGTGACCGTGACGGCCCAGGGAGGTCTGGCGCGGTTCGACGCGTCACCGCGCGGGGCCGGATGGAGCATGGTTCAGAGCGGGTTGCGCCTTCGCGCCCGGACATCGGGGAATGGTCCTTCTGCCGACCTCCGCATCGAGCGCGCGCCGGTTGGGTTCTCGCCGCAGCTCGTGGCGAACAGGGTTTCCCGATCGGAAACCAGGCTGGTGGTCGAGCTGCCGGTCGCCGCCGTGCGGCTGCGCGGGAGTGGCCGCGTTGCGCAATTCGAGGCGCCCGGCGAGCCGCGCAACGGCCGGACGGGTGTGGAGGGCGCGGTGGTGCTCCCGTTAGGCGGCGGTCGGGTGCAGCCCGCGCTCCAGTATCGCCTGGTCGGCTTCGACCGCGCGTCGGCGGCAGGGTACTTCGCGCCGCGTCGCGCCGAAACGGCCGAGGGTGGACTGTATTTCGATCTCGGTGACGACGGCCCGCTGTCGATCGCTGCTGATATTGGCGCCGGCGTGCAACGGGTGGCGGAACATCACGCGGACGGACCGCCGAGCAGCGCCGCGGTTGGACCATGGTCGCGCATCTTGCGCGCGTGGGGCCAGGCCAGCCTGGCGCTGGGCCCGTCCCGCTCCTGGGTCGTCGAGTTGGAGGCGTACGACGCGCCGTTCGCGCTTGAAGGTGCGACAGCTGGAAGCTGGCGATTCATATCCATCTCGTCCGGACTGCGCCGGGCGCTACGCTAAGATCGGCGGCGGCAGGCGTTCTCAGGTGGACGATGGAGGTTTTTTTTGCGGAATGATCGTTTCGGTACGATTCCATTGAAGTCGTATCTCTCAGGTACAATAAACCGCTACTTCTGGATCTCCACCGGTGCCACGAGTGTGATCCGCCTCACCAATTCGCTACGACGACACAGTTCCGCCTGCCGACCTAACGATTCAGTCCGCCAGCCTAACGGCTGAGCCTGACGCAACCTCGTCGGGAACCTGGAGTAGCAGTGCTTCACGCATGCGTGCAAGATTGTATGCGTCCGACGGCCCGCATGGACCGCCCGGCACATTGCGAACATCCAGTGAGGCGCCCCTTATGAAGCTGCAGCGATGGACATCGTGCGCGATGGGACTCTCCGTCGCGCTGACGCTTTCGGCCGTGGAGTCGAAAGCGCAAGACACATCACAAGTACGAATTCCCGTACGGAAAGGAACCAACACGGCAACGGTAAGGACGGACGGTGGAGTCACGCGGCGGGAATCGGGCGGCGATGTTGCCACCCTAACGATTCTGCGCATCGACTCCCTCGAAGCCGTGACCGCCGAGTACAAGACGCGTCTGGACGCGATGGAAGCCACAAATGCGGCGGCCACTGCGGCGGCCAACACGCGCAACGCGGCGCTGGAAGCCCGGATCGGCGCGCTGGCCGATTCGCTGGCGACGGCCCGGACCGAGCTGGCCGCGCTCAGGGAAGAGTTGAATGCGACCAACACGCGGCTGACGGAAGTCGACACAAGGCTTCAGGGCCTGAACCAGAGGTTCGATCGCTTCAAGAATCATTCCTTGTTCGGCAACAGCGGCTTCTACATCGGATTGGGAACCGGCGCGAGCTACACGTCCGGCACGCTCCGCGACATCGGGTATAGGAGTGCGCCGCTGCTCAGCGTCCCGATCGGCTGGCACAAGCCGGGGAGCATGCTCGGCATCCGCACCGAATGGTCCTCGGCCCGGTTGGAAGGCACCCAGGTCGGATCGTTCTTCAACCCGGATCCCACGGTCCTCTCGGGAACAGGAATGGTCTCGCTGGCCTTCCCGATCAATTCAGCGAAGAGCAATAACTTTTACCTGATGGGTGGCGGCGGCTTCTACATGTTCCGCAACTACGGGGCGAACTCCTCGCTGGCTCAGAGGTTCACGGGTAGCCTGGATTCCGATTCCGAGACCAAGTGGGGCTTCACCGGCGGTGCCGGTCTGGAGATTCACGTTCTCGGCGCCACGTCACTGTTCGTGCAGTCGTCCCTGACGAACGTCGCCGCCAATGTAGGCACATCCGGAGAGGATGGCCGACACCTGCGCTGGATGCCGGTCGTCGTTGGCTTCCAGCTGAGATAAGTCGTTACGGCAACCGCAATAGCGAAGGCGGCGCTGCGAAAGCAGCGCCGCCTTTGTCGTTAGGGGATTCGCCCTCGACGGCTATGCGTTACGATCGAGACACGTCTGCCCCGCGGGGAGGTTCGGGTTGTTCAGCTCAGCCTGCGGGACCGGGAAGTTCACGTCGGCGCCATAGTTGCCACCCTTGTGCCACGCGCCAACAGGAAAGACGGATGCAGCGGTCCGGTTGTGCTGACGGATCAGCCGGCGCATGTCTCCCAGGCGATACCCGCGCCCAAACAGCCAGATAGCGCGTTCCCTGAAGAGCTGATTAACCCGCGCGGTTTCGCTCCCGGCGTCCAGCAGAGGAGTCAACCCGGTCACGGTGGCTCGCGCCGCGTTCAGTGTGACCAGCGCGCCGGCGAAGTTCAGCGCGCGCAATTGCGCTTCGGCCTCGATCATCCGTGCTTCGATCCCGCTGGTGATTGCCACTGAGCTTTCCCGGATCGGAAACACCAGCTGCACATGGAGCGGCCCCGTGAGGTCATCACGCGTCGTGCGCGTGACGCCGTTCGTGCGGCAGACGGCATCACCGCCGATGCACACCGGGAGACGCGGATCTGCTGCGGTAGCGAAGTTGACGCCGTTGGTGCCCTCGCTGTTCCCCACGCTGTAACGCCACGCCAGGTTGTTAAAATTCCATAGTTGATTGCTTGTCGTGGTCTGCGCATGCAGCATTTCATATCTGAAGTTCGTCGGCACCCCAGCGACCGAGGTTGCCGCCTCGGCGGGCCGGTTGAGGTTCATCAGGATCCGGCCGCGAACAACCTTGAGTGCATTGCTGACCTTGACATCATTCGCGGTGGTTCCGGTGATGAGGACGAGGCCCGAATCCGCGTGTGCCAGCGCGCGAGCGAACGCATCGGCTGTGGTAATCTGGGATCCATAGACTTCCGCTCCATCGATCACGGTGCTGAACACCAGGCCATTGCAGAAATGTTCGGCCGCCAGGTTTTCAATGTAGGCCTGCACGAAGTACATCTCGGCGGGCTGCCAGCCCGGGGCGGTTGGCGAGTATACGGCCAGCAGTTCCAGCGCCTGCTGCGCAGACAACCGGGCTCGATGCAGCGCCCGGGTCGCATCGGTCACGAACGAGTTCTGGACGGTGATCGTGCGCTGGTCGATTTCCTGCCGGCCAATGAACGAGTCGCCATTGATCCATTCGTCGGTGAAGAGTCCTCCCTGGAGCAGAAGGCTCTCACCCCCGCTGGAGGCTGAGTTGAGCCGGCCGAGCGCTCCGACGCGCACCGCGTTCGCGCCCGCCGCCGATTGAACGTTGCTCGGGTTGATGATGTCAGGATCTTCGACGCCGAGGAACTCCGTGGTGTCGCAGGACGACACGGCCAGCGCGACCGCGCCGGCCAGCATCGCCTGACGCCAGCGTGCCGCGGAGCTCCGATGAACGTGAGGATGCATTCGTGGCATATCAGTAGGTGAGGTTAAGGCGGAAGGAGAAGTACGTTGGCGGTCCGAAAGCCTGGAATTCCGACGGCGCGTCGCCGGTCGTTCCGAACGCCTCCGGATCCACTCCCGTGTACGTCGTCCACAGGATGCCGAGGTTGCGCATGGCGGCGGAGACCGAAAGGTTGCGCGCGCGGAAGAACCGGCCGGCGAAGTCCTGTGAAGGAGAGTACGACAGCGACACTTCGCGGAGCCGGATGAAGTCGCCCTTTTCGAAGAAGCCGGACACCGAACGGCTCGGGTGCTCTCGCACCATGACCGTGCGCGCCTGCTCGAACTGGGACGACTGTGGATTGATGAGCCCCGAGCAATTGAAGCGGCTGGCGCAGCGGATGCGTTCCGTGTTGTTGTAGATCAGGTGCCCGCCCTTGTAGTCCACGAGGCCCTGGATACGGAAGCGTCGCTGGAACAGGTCCATCGAGCTCGCCACAGCCACTTCGCGCTTTGGAAGCGGGTTTCCCAGGAACACGTTGGTGTCGGTGACCGTGATTTCGGTCAGGTCCGGGTTGATGTTGTATTGGATAATGCCGTTGCCATTCTTGTCCTCGAACCCGGTGAGTCTACGGGACCACCAACCGTACAGTGGGTAGCCCTCTTTCTGCGACTGCGTAGTACCGATGATCGATGGCACGCCGCCCAGGCTGACCAGCCGGTTGCTGTTCGTGGATCCGTTGATGGTGAGATCCCACCCGATGCTGCCTCTCAGCAACTGGGTGGTGACGAGCGCCTCCCACCCCTGGTTCTTGACCTGGCCGAGGTTCTCGAGACGTTGGGTTGCACCTGTGCCCAGCGACGGCGGAAGGATGCGGCTGATGAGCGCATCTTTCGATGACTTGTTGTAGCGCGTCACCTCTGCCGTGAGACGACTGTCGAACAGGGTGATGTCGAATCCGAGCTCGATCTCGGTGGACCGTTCCGGCTTCAGCTGCCGGTTCCCGAGCGAGCTGAAGACGACGCCCGGCTGGTCGCCGGCTTCACCGCGCGCTGTAGTGGGCGTGAAGAACTGCACGGCGTCGATCGTCCCCGGCTGCACGCCCGAGGCACCGTAGGCGCTGCGCAAGCGCAGCTCGTTGAGGAATCCGAGCTTCGGGAAGAACCCCTCATCCGACGGAATCCACGATGCCGAGAACTTCGGATACAGAACCGTCTTGAAATCGGCGCCGAAGGCGCTGTTGCGATCGGAGCGCACGGCACCGGTGAGGAAGAGACGATCCCGGAATGCGATGTTCTGCTCGACGAAGCTGCCAAGCGTGCGGCTCTCGCTGGACGTTTCATCGGCGCTCTTCACCGCGCCGGCCGTGACGGTCGTGGCGCCCGGCGGCAGCGTGACGCTGCTGGCGCCGTTCCGGTTGAACATGTTGCGGTACATCTGAACACCGGCCGTCGTCTTCGACTCGATCTCGTCGGTCAGGCGGCGCGTGGCGGTTCCGCTCGCGTCAACGGTGTAGATGTAGAACGTGCTCCGGTTGTCGATCTTGTATCCCAGGCGGTCGGTGCCGACGTTCGGGCAGTTCTCGAAGCGGCAGAGCTGCGTGTCACCGCGATTGATCAGGTCGAGCCCGACGTTGCCCCGCAACGTCAGCCAGTCCTTCGGGCGGTAGTTCGCTGACGAAGAGCCGATCAGGCGCTCAATGGCCTGGTTGGTTTCGCCCTGGTAAATGTCGCGTGGCGTGAAGGAGCGCCAACCGTAGAGCGTATCGCCGGCGGTGGTCCGGTTGTACTTGAATCCGGGGCCACCGTACACATTGGCGGCAATGCCAGTCACTCCGGAATCATCACTCTGCGGGAGTCGCAAGTCCGACGTGATGTACCCCGTGCTGACGGAGACGTCGGCCTGCTGCGTGAGCGAGATGTTCATGTTGGCACGTCCCGTCATGCGCGTCAGATGATTCGGGCTCTGCTGCCTGTCGCTCAGCGAGAGGTTGCGCGCCGCGAGGTAGCGCTTCTCGAACTCCGGCAGCTTGGTGACGCCGTCCTCGTCCTCGTATTCGCCGTGCAGGAAGTAGCGGACCGTCTCGGTGCCGCCGCTCAACTGCGCGCCGTATTGCCGCCGATACCCGGTTCCGTACGGCGTGGACTCGGGATCGTTATGCAGGTTGTAGTTCGTGACACTGTCCTGGACACAGACGTTGGCCGCGACCTGGGTGAGGAAGCACTGCACCGTGTTCGACACCGTTGAGTTGGTGGTGGCGGTTGTGCCTGTCCGCCATCCCCAATAGGCCGTGGGATATTCGTTGCGATCGGTGATCGCGGTCTGCTCGGTGTAGGTCGTCCACTGCGGGCGGCCGACCGTGCCGCGCTTGGTGGTGATGACGATGACGCCGTTCGCGGCATCGGTGCCGTACAGTGTCGATGCCGATGGACCGCGCACGACTTCAATGGACTCGATCTCCTCGGGATTGATGTCTCCAATGCGCGCCGGTGTGGTCCCGCCAACGCTCACCGAGGATGAACCTGTCGTGCCTTCGACGCGGATGCCGTCGATGATGAAAATCGGATTGTTCGAGAGCGACAGCGAACTGGTGCCGCGGATACGGATTCGCGTCCCGGCTCCCGTTTGCGTTCCGGAGAACACGGTGACGCCGGCAGCCTTCGAGACGAGCAGGTCGGCCATCTGGCTGACGGCTTGTGTCTCAACGATGTCGGCGGCGTTCACCTGGGCGATCGCGTTCCCCACTTCGATACGACGCTGCTGCCCGGTGGCAGTCGTGACGATCGGGTTCAGCTTTGTCGCGACTTCTTCCAGCTGAAAGTCGGCGGTGGTGGTCTGACCCGCGGTCACCGTGACCGCCCGGCTTTGTTGCCCGAAGCCAATACGGATGATCCTCAGCGTCGCCTGGCCCGGCGTGGCTGTGATCAGATACCTCCCTTCGGCATCGGTAACGGTGCCCGTCGTCGTTCCAACAATGCCGACCTGCGCATGGGGGAGCGGGCGGTTCCCTCGGGCCTCAGTAATGGTGCCACGGATCGTTCCGCGCTGGGCCTGAACGGCTGAAACGGCGAGGACGCTTAAAGCGAGCGCGCGAATGACAAGGCGTGCTATCACGGGTGCCTCCCAAGAGGTCCGCAGGGGATTGGCCAGGCACGTCACTGAGTTGCCGCGCCTGGTTTGAGGAATCGGACCAAAGCTAGGGGAGACATTGGGGGTCGCAAGTGAGAGTTGTCCCCTTCCATTGAAGCGTTCCAATTCGAAGGTCCCTCCCCGAACTCACTTGCCGGGCGGCGCTGGTATCAGTCGGCCCTGAGCGCGCGGTTCGGGTCCGCCCTGACCGCGCGCACCGCCGGCACCGCCGCCGCAACGATGCCAACGATCATCATGATCGCGAACACACTGGCGAACACCACCGGATCGCGGGGCGACTGCTTGTAGAGCAAGGGTTCGATCCATCGCGCCGCGACAAGGGCCAGGATCAGGCCAATTGCCACCCCGGCTGCGGCGAATCCAATCCCTTGCTTCAACACCAGGCGCAGGATGTGACCGGATCGCGCGCCGAGCGCAATGCGCATCCCCAGTTCGTGCATGCGCTGCGCGACAGTGTAGCCGATCACGCCATAGAGTCCCACCGCCGCGACGACGACAGCCAATCCGCCGAAAGCGACAAACAGCGTCGCGCCGAGCCGCCAGCTGCGGCGCTGGTCATCGACGACTTCCTGAAGCGGCCGCACGACGACAAATCCGTTTCCGGGCATTGCTGCCTGCATGGCGCCACGGACCCGCTCGATTTCCGCCGCCGTGGGACGACCGGTCAGCCGCAGGAAGAGCCGTGACACCCACGCCGGCTCGACCTGCTCCACATTCAGGTAGTACATGAAGCGCTGCTCGTCGGTGATGCCCTGTTGCGCGGCATCCTCGGCGATCCCGATGACCATTGTGCACGGCGCGCTGGCGAGGTTTGCCTGCGGATTCCAGCTGAGCTGCATGCACTGCCCGAGTGGGTCCTGTCCCGGCCAAAGCGCGCGCGCCATCGCGCTGCTCACGACGACAACCGGCGGCGCGCCCTCACCATCCCGACTGCCGAAGGCGCGGCCGCGAAGAATCCGCGTGCGCATCACTGTGAAGTAACCCGGCGTTGTTAGCTGGAAATTGAAGCGACCAAGTTGCTCCACTGAATCGATGCCGGGCACTCGCAGCGAGGCGGTATTCGTGCCGAACAACATGCTGTTCACGCGAGCGGCGGCTTCGACGCCAGGGATTGCCCGGGCCGCATCGAGCAGACGGCGCCGCACCGCAACACGGGACGCGCTGTCGAGTTCCTGCCCGCGGAAGTCCGGATACACCTCGACGACTTTGCTTGCGTCGTATCCGAGCGGAATCGAGAGGACGTTGTCGAGACTGCGCACAAAGAGTCCGGCTCCGACCAGCAGAACTACCGAGAGAGCTCCCTGCGTGACGAGCAACGCTGATCGCACCGGCGAGCGCCGATACATGCCGCCCCGCGACCCTGCCTTGAGAGACTCAACAAGATCGGAGCGGGTCGCGAGAAATGCCGGGCCGAGCGCGGTGAGCAGGACTGCCGCGAGCGCGCATGCGCTGGCGAAGCCGATCGTACGCCAGTCCGTGCCCAGGTTGAACGACGAGCCTTCAGGGAGCAGGAGCTGCCGGATGACGGCGCCACCCCATTGAGCGAAGAGGAGGCCCGCGCCGACCCCGAGCGCTGCCAGAAGCACCGCCTCAATGACGAACTGGCCCACGAGTCGGCTCCGGCTCACGCCGAGGGCAAGGCGGACCGCGATTTCACGCCGACGCCGCAGGACACGCGAGAGCATCAGGTTGGCGACGTTGGCGCAGGCGATGAGGAGGACGATGCCGGCGACGCCGGTCACCCACAGGAGGACCCGCGACTCGAGCCCCGCATCGGGCCCGGCGCTGCTCCGCAGCGCTCCGGCGACGGCGCGCGGGTGTGCGACCGAGTCGGGCAGAACGCGCGGGTTGATCACGCGTTGGGCATTGCGGCTCTGGATGTACGCTGCGGTGAGGTCCGCCGACGCGGCCGTTTCGGACACGCCCGCCTTACGTCGTACGATGACTTCCATCCAGTCCCAGTTGAATGTCGTGAAGTAGGTGTTGCTGTTCG